>JANWVW010000288.1 GCA_025056095.1 Bacteroidia bacterium | reverse complement strand
AGCGTAGCCCGTAGCACGCCGACCTTGCCCACACCAGCGCAAGCGAAGTGTGGGCAAGGGCACGCCCAAAAAAATAAAATATTCAGATTTCAAAATACCTTAAAAAACAAGTAATTTGTGCGTACCTTTGTACAGTTATGGCTAAATTGTTCAAAGTTAGTGGTGAGGAAACGCCTTTGATGAAACAATATGCAGAGATTAAATCCAAATACCCAGGTACAATTGTCCTGTTTAGAGTAGGAGATTTTTACGAAACATTCGGCGAAGACGCCATTAAAACCTCAAAGATATTAGGAATTACACTGACTAAACGCGCTAACGGACAAGCTTCCGAAGTGGAATTAGCAGGCTTTCCCTACCATTCTTTGGATACTTATCTACCTCGATTGGTCAAAGCAGGAGAAAGAGTAGCCATCTGCGAACAGTTAGAAGATCCTAAATTAGCTAAAAAAGTCGTAAAACGCGGCATTACCGAAGTAGTAACCCCAGGCTTAATCTACACTGAAAACTTACTAGAACAATCCAAAAACAACTACTTATGTGCTGTCTATCTTTCTGAACACAAAAAAATACTTTCAGGTATCTCATTTTTGGACATTTCTACGGGAGAATTTCTTACCACAGAAGGCGAAGAAGAACAACTTCAAAAACTGATAGAAACTTTTCAACCTTCGGAAATTATAGTACCTAAATCCCAACAAAAGAAATTTAAGGAACGTTTTGGCGAAAACTATTACCTCTATCCGTTAGATGATTGGATATTCCACATACAAAACGGAAATGAACTACTACTCAAGCATTTTCAAACCACCTCTCTCAAAGGTTTCGGGATAGATGGGCTACACAGTGGTATCATTAGTGCAGGCGCTATTTTGCACTATTTAAATCTAAATCAACAACATAAGTTGGGGCATATTACGAAAATTCAAAAACTGCACGACACTGAATATGTTCTGATGGACAAATTTACGCTGCAAAACTTAGAATTAGTAAGCTCTTATCATCCCGAAGGAAGAACCTTATTCTCTGTACTCAATCAAACTCAAACTGCAATGGGCGCAAGATTGCTGCGCAAATGGATACTGCTGCCCTTGCTTTCTATTCCGCGCATCCAAAGAAGACAAAATGCTATCCGATACCTATACGAACACACAGAATTAGCACAACAAATAAGTGCTTTTCTAAATTCTATCACAGATATAGAACGATTAACCGCACGTATAGCCGTGCAACGAGTGTCCCCAAGAGACTTGAAGCAGCTTCAAAAATCGCTCTTTCAAATACAAGCAATAAAAAAAAGTTTAGAAAACGTTACTGACCCTTATTTAGCTACTCTACACGACCAACTTAACGCCCTACCTTCGCTGCAAGATTTATTAGAAAAAACCATCGTAGATGATGCCCCTGCAAACACAAAAAAAAGTGGTTATATCAAAACAGGGTTTCATGCAGAGTTAGATGAACTTAAATATATTGCTGAACATGGTAAAGAATACCTGCTCAACTTACAACAACGCGAAATTACCCGAACAGGCATACCTTCATTAAAAATAGGCTACAATAATGTATTTGGATATTACATTGAAATTACACACACTCACAAGGACAAAGTCCCTTCTGATTATATTCGCAAACAAACTTTGACCACAGGAGAACGTTATATTACCCCCGAGCTCAAAGAATACGAAGAGAAAATTTTAACCGCCGAAGAGCGTATCTCTGTATTAGAGCAGCAAATTTTTAATGATACGCTTATGCAAACTTTGGAACACATTCATGCGCTGCAACAAAATGCGTCTGTAATAGCCCAGTTAGATGTGTTAGTATGTTTAGCAAATGTAGCTCACGCATATAACTACCATTTACCTCAACTAACTCAAGACCCTGTTTTAACTATTGTTGAAGGCAGACACCCTGTAATAGAGCGATACCTACCTATTGAACAAGCCTATATTCCGAATGATGTACACCTAAACACACAAGACCAGCAAATTTTGATTATTACAGGTCCGAATATGGCAGGAAAATCGGCGTTGTTGCGCCAAGTAGGTTTGATTACTCTTTTGGCGCAAATGGGCAGTTTTGTACCTGCTAAAAGTGCGACCATTGGCATAGTTGATAAAATTTTTACTCGTGTGGGAGCATCAGATAACATTAGCAGTGGGGAGAGCACTTTTATGGTAGAAATGAACGAAGCGGCTAACATACTCAACAATGCCACAGCTAAAAGTTTAATTTTATTGGATGAAATTGGCAGAGGTACAAGCACGTACGATGGTATTTCTATTGCTTGGGCTATTGTAGAGTATTTACACAATAATCCTTCTGTCAAGGCTCGGACTTTGTTTGCTACGCACTATCATGAGCTCAATGAATTAGAAAAGCAGCTTAGTGCAGTGAAAAACTTTCATGTTAAAGTGCAGGAAATCAATGGTAAAATTTTGTTTTTGCGTAAATTAGAAAGAGGGGGAACGGAGCATAGTTTTGGTATCCATGTGGCAGAGATGGCGGGTTTGCCCAAAAGTGTTACCGAGCGGGCAAAGCAAATTTTGTGTCAATTAGAAAGTCAGAGGGAGCAGCGTGAGGATACAAAAAAAGTGAATATTTCCCCTGCGCCGCAAGCAATACAGCTAAGTTTATTTGGTTTTGAAGATGAGGTAGCCGTTAAAATTAAGCAAAGTTTACAAAATTTAGACCTTAATCGCATTACTCCGATTGAAGCTCTTTTAACTTTACAAGAGTGGAAAAAGTGGATAAGTTAAGTGTAAATTTGTTAGATTAAGTTTTAATTTTCTTTTTTTGGGCGTGCCCTTGCCCATACTTCGCTGCGCTTGTATGGGCAAGGTCGGCGTGCTACGGGCTACGC
>JANWVW010000287.1 GCA_025056095.1 Bacteroidia bacterium | reverse complement strand
CGCAGCGAAGTACCGAAGCGAAGCGCAGTGCGGAATGCCCCGACCCTTGCGTCAGCAAGGGGCACGCCCAAAAAAATCAAATTACTTTTCAAACTTTTACATACAGCAGTTGAGCAGGTAGAGTTTTTGTGAAGTTTTGATACTTTAACGCTTAAATCCTTATATAACTATCTCTCGCGGTAAAATTAACATACCTGTTTTTTGATAATCCGCCCAAAAATTAGAATAAGACTTTTGAACACACTCAGGTTCTATCACAGAAAGGTAAGGAAGCCTAACGCCTGCCATAGCAAAAGCCATAGCTATCCTGTGATCTTGATATGTTTCTATTACAGCAGGCTTAGGTGTTCCGCCTGTTATGCGCAAGCTATCAGAGGAATGTTCAACCTCAATTCCTATTTTTTTCAACTCTTGGGCAATAGCCTGAATACGATGCGTTTCTTTGTAAGCTAAAGTTTGTAATCCTTTTAACACGCTCTGACCTTTAATAAAAGCAGCCACTACTGCCAGCATTGGTGCGGCATCAGGTAATAAAGCTAAATCAGCTTGTATAGGTTTAAGAGGACCCTCCGCAGGAAAAATTTCTAATTCGTTTTTTGAATTAAAACATGACTTTATGCCAATATCAGCCATTATGTTTTGGATAGCTTTTTCACCTTGTTGGCTATTCGGATTTAGACCTAATAAAATACACTTTTTACCTGATAGTGCAGTATATCCGTACCAAAACGTAGCCGCTGACCAATCTCCTTCTACAAAATACGTTTTTTTTATGTTATTTTCAGCTCTACCTTGATAGGTATAGGTCAAATTTGCTGTTTGGCTTACCCAAAAGCCCATTTCTCTCATTACTTGTAAAGTAAGTTCAATGTAAGAGTAAGAATTTACAGGTGGAATGAGTCTAACACTTGCCCCAACGCCTAAACAAGGTAAAATCATGAGTAAAGCTGACGCAAATTGGCTACTTTTTTCTGCTGAAACATTTAAATGAATAGACTTGGGGAAATTTTGCTTGCGTGTCAAAGTAACAGGTAAATACCCCTTTTCTTGATGATACGCTACTTCCGCACCTAACTGATGTTCTAAAACCTCTAATAAATCTTGTATAGGGCGTTTTTGTAAGCTTTTATCTCCATGAATGTGTACTTTAGAAGCCCAAAACAGTGATAACGCAGTCAAAAATCGTAAAGTGGTACCCGAAGGACCTGCGTTTATACTTACTTCTTTGTCAAGGTTACTACTGTTCGGTTGAATAGCCAGCGATAGATTGCTATCATCATAGTTTATTTCAAAGCCTAATTTTTTTAATCCTTCAAGGCAGGTTTGAATATCCGTGTTAAGTGTAACATTTTTTAACTCTGTTTTTGCTGAACAGTGAGTGGCTAAAATCAACATACGATTAGCCACACTTTTGGAACAGGGTACAGTTACACTTACTTCTTTGAGCTGCTTAGGATAGAATTGATAAATTTTCATCTAAACTTTTATGCTTAATTACACTGAATTCAATATACAAAAAAGCAAATTTGTCCGTTCGTAAAACTATTCTTACAAAATCTTGCTTTATTTACAGTGAGTATGATATATGATGCTATTATTGTGGGCGCGGGCATGGGAGGACTTTCTGTCGGAAGTTTATTGGCTAAACAAGGTAAAAAAATTCTCATTTTAGAAGCTGCGCGCGTGCCAGGTGGATGTAGCTCCAGCTTCATCCGAAAAGGATACATTTTTGAAAGCGGTGCTACCACTATCATGGGTTTCGATGATAAACAACCTTTGCAGTATTTGCAAAAAACATTAGGTATTCATTTGCCCATCACTGCGATTGAACCTGCTATGACGGTTTGGCTGCATAAAAAGCCGATAGTTCGTTACAAAGATATCCATAAATGGATTGCCGAAGCACAAAAAGCTTTTGGTCAGCCCGAACAACAAGAAAAATTTTGGCGATTGTGCTACAAAATTAGTCAATTAGTGTGGAAGGTAGCCCTAAAAAACAAGTACTTTCCCCCTCAAAATTTGCGCGATTGGTTGTATTTGATTACTCATAATAACCCTTTGGATGCGTTTTGGTTGCGTTATAGTTTTATATCCGTTAGAGATATGCTCAAAAAAATGAAGCTGCATACAAACCCTGATTTCACTCGTTTTATAGATGAACAATTGATGATTACTGCCCAAAATACAGCAGAACACGTCAATATGTTTATCGGAGCGGCAATGTTGTGCTACACTAACTACACTAATTACTATTCATGGGGCGGATTGATTTCCTTTGTCAGTGCTTTTGCACAGTATATAGAGCAGCATCAAGGTCAAATTTTGTATGAAAGTAAAGTAAAAAGCATTACTTACCAAAATGAAGTTTATTACGTACAGACCGATAAAGGTCAAGTCTATGCGGCTAAACAAGTAATTACTAACCTACCGATATGGAATTTACCTGAAATTGTTCAAATTCCTGAACTTCAAGCAGAATTTAAGCAGAAAATACAAAAACGTAATCAATATTGGTCGGCTTTTTCTGTGGGCATAGCTATACAAGATGTGCTGCCCAAAAATCTTACTTTACATCATCAAATCATATTAGACGAACCTATTCCTTTTCTCAACAGCCATTCTATTTTTGTGTCTATCTCTCATCCCGAGGATAAAATTCGCAGCACAAACGGCATACGAGTAATCAACATTTCTACCCATGCTCCTAACCCTGTGCAGTGGTTTGAACCTAATTTTGATGTTAGAAAAAAGAAAGAGGAGTTGCATCAATATATCTTAAAAGCATTGCATGAGTACTTTCCTTATTTCAAGCCAGAGCACATTTTGTACACTCATGCCAGTACGCCCAAGACGTGGCAAAAATGGGTATTTCGCAAAAATGGTAATGTG
>JANWVW010000286.1 GCA_025056095.1 Bacteroidia bacterium | reverse complement strand
CAATCAAAAACAAACTCAAAGATTTTTTTTCAATTCTTATTTTCAAAACTTAGCTAAAGAATTGTATAATCGTGCATATACAAAAGGTAAAGCTACACTGCTATTAGCTACACAAAAGAATAAAATCATTACGGGAACTCTACTTTTGCACTATAAAAATAGTTGGATAAATTTCTATGGTTTGTCTAAAAACGAACAAGAAAATGAACAAGCAGCTGTAGAAATATTGCTTTGGAACGCTATCCTTTTAGCCAAGCAGAACGGCGCCACAAGATTTGATTTTGAAGGTTCAATGATAGAAGGCGTAGAACGTATTTTTCGTAGGTTTGGGGCTAAACCCGTACCTTATCTTAACATTACTAAAAACGCTTTACCTATTTTTTTACGCTGGCTAAAAAAAAGTGGCACTGTATAAGCTTAAAGATTGTTATTTGTTAGTAATTTCGTATACTTGCATAAATGTAGTACAGTATGCCATCTGTTTTTATTGACAATCAGGAATATACATTTGAAGGCAAAGTAAAAGCCCTTCAATTCATGATAGATAATGGTATAGAAATACCTTATTTTTGCTATCATCCTGCGTTATCCATACCTACGAACTGCCGCATGTGTTTAGTAGAAATGGGAACGCCTAAAATCAATCCACAAACTAAAGAAGTAGAGAAAGATGACAAGGGTAATCCGATTATTTTATGGGGACCTAAACCTGTTACCTCTTGTAACTTAGACCTTACTCCTGGCATGCATATTAAAACCCATAAAACTTCACAAGTTATTGAAAAAGCACAAAAGGGCGTTTTAGAATTTATTTTAATCAATCACCCTTTGGATTGTCCAATTTGCGACCAAGCAGGCGAATGTCCGCTACAAATTAACACCTACAAATACGGACCTGAGGGCAGCCGTTTTGAGTTAGAGAAAGTCCACAAGCCCAAGCGAGTAAAACTTGGCAAAAATGTAATGTTTGATGCAGAACGATGCATCAACTGTACGCGTTGTGTGCGTTTTACAAATGAAATATCAGGTTCAGAGCAGCTTACTGTGATACAGCGCGGGGACCATAATTATATCTCCACAGCTCCAGGTCAAACTTTTGACGACCCTTACTCTATGAACACTATTGACCTTTGTCCCGTAGGTGCGCTTACTTCCACAGACTTTCGCTTCAAAGCAAGAGTATGGGAAATGAACGCCAGCCCAAGCATCTGCACAGGATGTGCTAAAGGATGCAACATAAACGTATGGCTACGAAATAACCAAATTCTACGCTTAACTCCAAGAGAAAACTTACAGGTAAATCAATATTGGTTATGCGATGAAGGGCGCTTAGATTATGCAAAATATGATCTTAATCGCGTTTCAGGGGCTTATATTCAAGGTAACCCTACTACCTTTGAGCAAGCATATTCGCATGTTCAAAAGTTACTTCAAAAAGGAAATGTTTTATTTGTAGGTTCGCCTTATGCTTCGTTAGAAAGTAATTTTGCCCTCAAAAAGCTTGCGCAGCAATACCAAGTCAATTCTATCTTTTACGTACCTAAGGTTCAAATAGGTTGGGGCGATCATTTACTTCGTAAAGATGACCGCACACCGAATACAAACGGCGTCAAACTGCTTGGTTTTATAGAAACTACGGTAGAAAAACTCAAAGAGTTTGTTCAAAGCGGCAGCTATTTTACTTTGTATATTCTTGAAGATGACCATACTTTACAAGCGTTAGTTCCTTATCTCAATAATATTCAAGTTATTACACACAGCTATTGGAATTCTCAAAACTTCAAGCCTGAGGTAATCTTACCTGCGGCTACGCATCTTGAAAGCCACGGAACTTATATCAACATTGACAACCTTGCCCAACTTACTCAACCTGCTAAGCGCATCAAGCAAATGGATCCTGAAACTCTAATGTACATGGCAAAAGGACGCATAGACAAAGCAGGAACTCAATTTGATAAGTGGTATCAAGATACATTTGTCTATGACGTACTACCCTCATGGCGAATGATAAATGCTATATTTGATTTCGGTTTTACTTCTCATAAAGCCATTTTTGAGCAAATGAAAAAAGAAATTGAAGCTTTGCAGCACATTCAGCTTAAAGAGCTCAAACAAAATGCCGTAGCTATGAAATCTTTTGTAGATTGGAGCTAAATGATAGCTTATTTAGAGGGCAAACTAACTCATAAAGAAACTCACTTAGCCATAATTGATGTCAATGGAGTGGGCTATGCTGTGCGCATATCTTTGCACACGTACGAAAAGCTTCCCCCGTTGGAGAGCAAAGTAAAGCTATATACGCATTTGCAGGTACGTGAAGATGCGCACACTTTGTATGGCTTCTTACACCCCGATGAAAAAAATGTATTTGAGTGGCTAATTGGAATCAGTGGTGTAGGAGGTAACACGGCTATTACTTTATTAAGTTGGCTTACGCCGAGTGAGTTAGTAGCGGCTATTCGTAAAAATGATGTCTATACCTTAAAAAATATCAAGGGAATAGGGCAGAAAACAGCTGAACGCATCATTGTAGAGCTTAGGGATAAAGCGGGTAAGATAGACATTAAAGATCAAAACCCACAAAGTAAATTGCGTGAAGAAGCCATTCAAGCTTTGATGATTTTAGGGCTACCCCGAAATGTAGTAGAAAAGCAAGTGGACAGTATTTTATCCACTGCTACACAGGAGTATAAGGTAGAGGATATCATTAAAAAGGTGCTCAAAAAGTAGTTTGTGCAGTTTTATCTGTAAGAAGTTGATGTTGATATTTTTTTGGGCGTGCCCTTGTGGGCATTTCGCTGCGCTCATGCCCACAAGGTCGGCGTGCGACGGGCTACGCTAACGCTTCGGTGCTGCGCTGCGCGGCGCCCCCAGCGGGCCCACCCCCACCCCCAGCCACACCC
>JANWVW010000285.1 GCA_025056095.1 Bacteroidia bacterium | reverse complement strand
CGTTAGCGAAGCACCGAAGCGAAGCGTAGTGCGGAATGCCCCGACCCTTGCGTCAGCAAGGGGCACGCCCAAAAAATGAAAACCAGTAAGTTAATTGTTAGACCTAAAAAATAAACTCATTTCTTTTCTTGCAAAAAAGCTTTGTAGCCCATCTCTTCCAATCGATAGGCAGTTTTCTCTACATGGGATTGCATGTTAGACTTGTATCGTATCATCTTTTCAAGCAAACTCTGATTTGAAGTAGCTAAAATTTGAACGGCTAAAAGCGCAGCATTTTTAGCCGCATTGATAGCTACCGTAGCTACGGGAACCCCATTGGGCATCTGAACAATAGAATACAAAGAATCTAATCCGTTTAAGCTTTGAGTTTTGATAGGTACCCCAATAACAGGTAACGGCGTAATAGAAGCCGTCATACCAGGTAAGTGCGCTGCACCCCCAGCACCTGCAATAATAACCTTCAAGCCCCTTTTGTGCGCATCACGAGCATATTCTACCATTCTGAAAGGAGTTCTGTGCGCAGAAACAATAGTCAATTCATAACTGACTTCAAACTCATCTAAAAGTATAGCCGCTTCTTGCATAATCGGCAAATCGGAATCCGAACCCATAATAATGCCTACTTGCACGTTTTTATCCATGCGGCAAAAGTACAAAATAACCACTGTCTTTGACTTACTTTCAATTTTTTTTGAAAGAAGAGTTCCCAAAAACTTGACTTTTTCAATAAGCCGTTCTATTTTTACACTCGAAATAAGCGGTATAGTATGATACCACAAGAATATATAGACCTACCTTGGTCTGTTCGTAAAAAAAGAGGTATTCTTAAAGAAGGCGAAAGACCCCCAATGTACCCATCTTCAGGAGGGGGAGATGCTGCACCCAAAGCCGAAACAGTAACCGAAAAACCACAAGTTGCCGAAGTAACTGAAACTGCTACCGTAGAAGAAGCACCTGTATCAGGCGGTTTTACAGGGGTAGCCGCTGACCCTAAACTGCTTAAAGAAATAAATAGCCGCTTGCAAGCCTTAGAAACTGCTATTCTTAGCCAATATTCAGACGAAAAATACATTCCCGAAGGTGTACATTTGTACGAAGAATCAGGTATTAGAGAAAGGCACGGCACTATTCCCCCTTGGATATGGGCAGGCTATTTTGCCATCACCTTCATAGGCGCATGGTATTTAATTTACCATCTACTTATTAAGCAATAGAGTTTTGAATGCATACCCCATCTCTAAGCGAGCATGAGTCTTTCATGCGAGCTTGCTTTTTATTAGCTCTAAAAGGATATAACCAGGTCAAAAGTAACCCTTTGGTAGGGTGTATAATTACGGTTGAGGGCAAAATTATTGCTTCGGGCTATCATCAAAAGTATGGGCAAGCACACGCAGAAGTCAATGCCATTGAGCAAGTTAAAGATCTAGAAATTCTTAAACAAGCTACTTTATACGTCAATTTAGAACCTTGCACTCACTATGGCAAAACTCCTCCGTGCACAGATTTAATCATTCGGCATCGCATTCCCCGAGTAGTCATTGCTAACGTAGACCCCTATGAAAAAGTAGCAGGTAAAGGTATGGAAGCACTAAGAAAAGCAGGTATTGAAGTACACCAAGGCATACTATCTCAAATAGGAAACTATGTCAACAGGGCTTTTTTTACCTACATTCAGCAAAAGCGACCTTACGTTATTCTCAAATGGGCAGAGAGCGCAGATGGCTACATTACGGCTCAATATCCTAAAAAGGTACCCATCAGTAGCGCTGAAACCTATATGCATACCCAAAAACTGCGTGCTTACGCCGATGCTATTTTGATAGGCAAAAACACCTTATGGAACGATAATCCTAAGCTTACCGTCAGAAGTATTCCCCAAGCTAAAAATCCTATTCGTATTGTGGTAAGCCATAACATACATATTCCCTCTACTGCCTTTTTATGGAACGGCGAAGCACCCACTTGGTACCTGTATCCCAAAGCACATGGAAATTTTTACCCTTTTAGCCAAACTTTTGAGTACGTTCCCCTACCTGATACTCAACCTAATACAGTATTACAGTTTCTCTATCAAAAAGGTATAAAAAGCTTGTTAATTGAAGGGGGAAGTAATATTTTAGAGCAATATCTGTCCGCCCATTTGTATGACGAAGTGTGGATATACAAAAGTAAAAACCTATACCTCAAATCAGGAATAAAAGCACCTACCTTTTCTCAACCGCTTAACTTGTTTGAAGAGAAGATAGAAAATTACATTTACTACTATTCCCGAGTAGGTATGTGGAAAGATTTTTGGAAAGAGCAGGAAAATGAAAAATTTGCTTAGTTTTTATCACCACCGAAGTACTTTTCTTCAATAATGTCAGCGGCTTCAGCCACTTCCCAAATAATCAGTTTGAGTTCCTCGTAGCTGGTAGCCTCTAGGATAGGGCTGGCTTGTATAGCTACGGTTTCACAGTCTTTTCCCTCAGGAGTTTTATCTTCGTAGATAGTGATGGTAGTGTATACACACTGGCTGCTTTCTTTTAGGATTTGGTAAGTGTTAATGCCTGGGTTGTAAGTTCCACAACGGCTGTTAATTACAATACAATCTTTTCCTTTGTATCTTTGAGGTACTATCCGTACAAAGACATATTGATAGCGTTTTGAGCCATCTTTAAGCACAAGAGGAATGTCTAACAAATAGACATTATGGCCTACTTCTTTGGGGGGCTGAGCGTTAAACTCTGCGGCAATTTTTTCTAAGATTTCTTTCAAGTTCATGGGTACAAAAATAGTAAACATCGGTTATACTTCCAAACGATTACGTTTTCATTTTTACACAAAAAAAATAGCTATGTGAAGTTAAAATATTTAATTTTTTGGGCGTGCCCTTGCCCACACTTCGCTTGCGCTGGTGTGGGCAAGGTCGGCGTGCTACGGGCTACGC
>JANWVW010000284.1 GCA_025056095.1 Bacteroidia bacterium | reverse complement strand
GGCAAGCCGTCAGGCTTGGTGCGAAGCCCCTCGCACACGCCCTTAACCCCATAACCAGGGGGTGGGCGGGTGGGGCGTAGCACCGTTAGCCCGTAGCACGCCGACCTTGCCCACACGAGCGCAGCAAGACGTGGGCAAGGACACGCCCAAAAAAATATCAAAAACTTGACTAACTCCCCCAAATTGTCAAATAACTAACATCCAAGACTATAAGATTACAATTTTTTAATAAAAAATCTGTTGTACAATTCTTTACCTTTGTGATGTGAAAATACTTGTACCTTTTCTACTTCTTATACTTAACTTTGTACTAACAGTAAGCGCTCAGATTCTACCCCCTTTGGGCAAACAAAGAGCAGGTACTGCGGGCATGCAATTTTTGAAAATCCCCGTAGACCCCCGCGGCGCAGCAATGGGCGAAAGCTTCATCGCCGTAGCTAACGACGCATCTGCTTTGTACTGGAATCCCGCAGGAATGAGTATTTCAGATAGCCAAAAAATCCACCTTCAAGGGGCTTATACCCGTTACTTCGCAGATATCACTATGAACTACGGCGCAGGATTCATCAAACTTAAAAACGAACATTGTATAGGAGTGAGCTTAACTCACCTTAACTCAGGCGAAATGGACGTAACCACAGAATTCCAACCCTTCGGTACAGGACAAAAATTTAGTGCTACTAATACAGCTATCGGAATCTCCTACGCTAAAAAACTAACAGATAACTTTGCCTTCGGTTTGACCTCCAAATATGCTAATGAAAGCATATTTGGTCTACGAACTAATACCCTCCTCTTCGATTTAGGTTTCCAATATGATATCGGATATAAAAACCTACGATTTGCCGTTACTATGACAAACTTTGGCTTTAATGTAAAACCCAAAGGAGAAATAGAGGTTATAAGGCTTTCAGGTACTCAAAATGTGAATAACTTTGAGCAAGTTACCGTACCTTCTATGTTTAAAGTAGGTTTTGCTTGGGACGCTGTTAAAAATGACCACCACTTACTCACTTTGGTAGGACAACTCAATCACCCTACGGATAATAAAGAAACTTTTAACCTTGGCGCTGAATATAGTTGGAACAGATTACTCTATTTTAGAACAGGATATCAGATTGGTGCAGATGAGAGTAATATCCCTTCCTTCGGCTTTGGACTAAAATTTACGCAACGCTTTGGCGCGCTAAAGATTGACTACGCTTTTACCAACAAACAACGACTAGGCTTCACTCATAAATTTGGACTTGGAATTAGTTTCTAACTGCTTAAACCTATGAAAAAAAATATATTCATATTGACCACATTAGCCGTTTTTTTAACCTCATTCTGGGGGTGCGACGCCCTACTTGGAACTAAAAAAGACCCCACCGTAGATGACGTGTTCCAACAAGGTAATATCGACCCTACCACTATCGTATCTAATGTAGGTTATGTACCTATCAACCCTGTATGGTATTTTAATCAGCCCACAGATGTATATGTGGGTTATGACGAGATGGTTTACGTAACCGATGCTGACGGGCTACATATTCTTGACCAAAAAGGTACTAAATTCAAAACTATACCCATTCCTAATGCTACTGACGTAACCCAAGACAGGCGTTTGCTCACTTACGTTATTGGCAGAGTGAACTATCCTGTTACTATTGGTACAAATACACAAATTAAAAGCTTACCTGCTATTTACATTATTAAGAACGCTCCTACCAATAACCCTCAAATTATTGATACACTCATACACCCTTTTTGTGATATTACTCGTGCTAGCATTCCATTTAGACCCCAAGATGAGCAAGTGAGCTTTACAGGCATAGCTACTTTACACGACAACACTTTTTACGTAAGTCGTACAGGAATAGTCAACACAGGTACGGGTTTTCCTGCGCCTGATAATGCAGTATTAGTTTTTGACAAAAACTTCAATAACACTAATTACATTAACGAACTTGACCCTATCAATACTAATTTACGTTCTGTGGTCAAACCGACGAGTATAGCTAGTTTTGCCGCGCCGCCGCAGTTAGTTTCTGGTATCAGTACCTCGAAAGATTTTCTGCTCACTCAAAAAACAGGACTTGAAACAGAGTATGCCGTTTTATGGATAAAACGCATAGATGATGCGGATTTAGGTACTGTTTACACAGAGAACGCTACTTTACTCGTTCAAGATACGAGTAAAGCAGATCGTTTTTTGTATCAGCCTTTTCGTTTTTCACAGCCTGAGGATGTATGTGTAGCTCCTGATGCATCGGGGTATATTTTTGTGGTGGATAGTGGAAAGGATAGCCTTTTTATATTCAACAGAGCAGGGTATGAAGGAGTAAATAAACCTGCTAATTCTAATTTTCGCAAGCAAGTATTAGCTTCTTTTGGGGGTTTAGGAAACGGTCCTAAGCAGTTCAATAATCCTGTGGGAGTAGCTTATTTCAGAAAGATGATTTACGTTGCAGATAAGAACAATAACCGTGTGTGTCGTTTTAAGCTTTCTACGGACTTGCAATAAATACCATTCTCAATTAGGTTGACTCGTTGTAGCAATTAAGTAGTTTTTTCTTTTTTACTTTTTTGGGCGTGCCCCTCGCTGCGCTCGGGTCGGGCTACTGCGCACTACGCGTTCGCTTCGGTGCTACACTGCGCTTCGCACTGCCTAACGGCATGCTCCGTATCCCTCACGCAGCAGCCTTTGGATGTTTTACCTTGTTTTGATACATGCGTTTGTTTTACCTTGTTTGATGTTGATTATCAAGTATTTACAGGGTTAAAATTTTTTACTTTGTTTTAAGTGTTGCTACTTTATTTTACATTAGAATTTATGAACACAAATTTATTATATTTCCGCCGAATAATCAACTTAATTTCTTAAGAATCTTCTAAATATATGAATTACAATGATATAAGAAAAAATGAAAAGAGTTTCAAAACTCTGACTTCTTATTCCATCAGCGAATTTGACGCCTTACTCCCTTATTTTGAAGCAGAACTCAATACATACTTAGAAATCTACACCCTCAATGGTAAAAAAAGACAAAGAAAATATACACCCAAAGCAGATAAACAGTTACCTTCTGT
>JANWVW010000283.1 GCA_025056095.1 Bacteroidia bacterium | reverse complement strand
GGCATCTCATTAGCCATATACGAAGCTATGGCAATGGGGGTTGCAGTTGTTGGTGCGGATGTTGGTGGCCAAAGAGAGCTAGTGGTTCCTGGATCTGGTGTCTTGATACCTCGTGGGCCTTCTGAGTTCGATGATTATGTGCAAGCTCTTAAGTTTCTTCTACAGAACCCAGAGCAACGCCGTGCGATTGGCCGCCAAGCACGTGAGCGAATCATCAGACACTTTAGCCTTGACCGGATGATTCAGCAGGTGCTTGAGTTGTTGAGTGAAGCCAAGCAAAGAAGCCACATGGCATCCCCTTCAGTTGACACTTCACTGGCGCGAGAAATTGCAATCCGAGCCATTGAATCAATGCGTTTAGATTTGAGCTGGCCAGGAGTGCATAGTGGGTACAGTAGGAACCCCAGAACTATAGCCTCACTCTACTCTTTTAAGACTTTGGTTAGGGCTTTATTATGGAAAGTCCTGCACAAGAGTTCTAGTATACTGAAATATAGCACGGGAATGGGAGGACTAGACCTAGGTTAAATGAGCTTTATAGTGGAGGTCAAACAATGATCCATCGGACGCTTAAGTATCGGTTTAAGTCAACCATTTCTAAGCTCTTACCACAACTATTGGATTACGGAGATAACTCTTCTAGTATATCCCAACTTGGTCATAGGAATTATGTGGGAGGCTTATATGAGCAGATTGGAATTTTACAGTTTGAGTTTCTTGTTGCCAATGGCTTAAGACCTGATCACATTTTTTTGGATATTGCTTGTGGCTCGCTACGGCTTGGGAAATTGCTAATACCTTATTTGGAGCCAGAACATTACTATGGCATTGATAAGGAACCGGAGTTGATCAAGCTCGGAATACAGTACGAGCTTGATTCTGAGCTAATAAGGTCTAAGAGGCCTTACTTTGTGGTATCCTATGATTTTGAATTTGAAAAATTTCCATGCAAGGCAGATTTTGCTATTGCTCACTCACTATTCACGCATCTACCGCCTAGGTTAATTCACAAATGCTTTAGAAATCTCTTGACTAAGATTAAAAGTCATGGTGTTTTTTTTGCAACTTTTTTTGAGACAGAAGAGAAAAAAGAAAATCCATCGAAACCCCACGATCATAGAAGCTTTTTCTATACCAAAGACGAAATGCTCTTTTTCGGTGAAGCTAACGGCTATGTTTCCGAATATGTTGGCTGCTGGGGACACCCGCGTGGTCAAGTTATGGTAGCATATAGGCCGAGATAGATGGGTGCTCGAAAGCTATGAGCTTTACCATTTGGTTGACTGGTTTACCTGGATCTGGTAAAACTACGATTGCGGTAGCACTAGGGGACTTTCTTCAACGTAACGGACTAGCTTATGAAATTTTGGATGGCGACACGGTTAGAAAAACTTTATGCAGTGATCTCGGATACTCCCCTGAAGATAGGAAGATAAACGCTATTAGAGTAGCCTACATATGTCAAATTCTAAATAAGCATAGAATTATATCAGTAGTATCTTTGATAACCCCATATAATCACACTAGAAAAGAAATCAGACTACTTCTACCAAGACTAATAGAAGTTTATGTTTCCTGCCCAATAGAAATACTCATGAAGCGAGATCCCAAAGGACTTTATCGCAGAGCACTAGAAGGAGAAATTGAAAACTTTACGGGCATTTCTGCACCATATGAGATTCCAGAATCTCCGGATGTCGTAGTCCGAACCGATCAAGCATCTGTTTGTGAATGTGTGAGATCTATAATAGGTACTATCTGTAGTAAGGGTTATCTTTGTAATACATAGCCATATGTGCAAAGCCACTTGCTTTATCATTACCGGAATGCATAGGTCAGGAACATCTTTCTTAGCCTCATTGCTGCAGAGCGCAGGGGTTCATATCGGAACCCAACTACTTAAACCTGATCTAGGTAATCCAAAGGGTTATTTTGAAAATACGGAGTTTTTGGAATTTCATATGACCGTACTAGAAAGCTTGGGACTGCATAATGGGGGACATCTTGAACCTGAAATTAAGTACATCCATGTTCCCGAGCAGTTTACTCCTGATGCAAAAAAATTAATTGAAAGGAATCAAAGGGCACCATATTGGGGTTGGAAAGAACCTAGAACTACTCTGTTTTTGGATTTCTGGAATGCTCTACTCCCCGATGCATTTTTCATTTTTGCTTATCGTAGACCTTGGGAAGTGATAGACTCTTTATTTCGACGTGGTGATCATGTGTTTCTGAAAAATCCGAAACTTGCACTTCAATCATGGATGAGTTCTAATATAAGAATATTAGATTTTTATCTGAGACATAGCGAAAAATGCCTACTCTTAAACGTAGAAACCTTCTACAAAGATCCCAATATAGTGGTTGAAAACTGTAGAAAAAAGTTTCAGATTCAACTTAAATCTGTCGATAGCAGCATAAGAGACACTCGTCTTCTAAAGCGGATAGAATCAAGTCATAGGATATCACTACTCAGAGAATTTTTCCCAAGTTGTATTAGTCTTTATGAAGAGCTAAATAAGTTATCCGGATTCAGCGATGATTTTATAGGAATGAATCTCGATTTCTCGAAGACAAAAATTTTAGATTGGATTCTACAAGACTGGCAGACTACCTGTAATTTATCCAAAGCAGTTCAAAACTTACAAACTGCCCAGCAGGAGTTGGATGCGACCAAAGCAGAACTAACCCACACCACGCAGCAACTGCAAACGACGCAGCAGGAGTTGGATGCGACCAAAGCAGAACTAACCCACACCACGCAGCAACTGCAAACGACGCAGCAGGAGTTAGATGCGACCAAAGCGGAACTAACCCACACCACGCAGCAACTGCAACTGGCTCAGCAAGAGTTGGATGCTGCTAAGGCTCAGCTGTCTTACATCAATCAGGAATTGGAGTGGTTTAAGCAGGAGGTGGCTCGAATCAAAGGGAGTCGATTCTGGAAAATCTGGCAACTGCTGCGTAAGGTCAAGAAGTCTGTTACGGGCGTTTTTCAACCTAGAATTCCCGACGCGCAAAAATAAATACTGTTGCTGCAAGTAGAAATATGGTGTAAAAAATGCCGTATAAC
>JANWVW010000282.1 GCA_025056095.1 Bacteroidia bacterium | reverse complement strand
CCGTAGCACGCCGACCTTGTGGGCATGAGCGCAAGCGAAACGCCCACAAGGGCACGCCCAAAAAATTAAAAATTAACCTTTTCTTACTTATTCGTGGCGTAAAATAAAAACAGGCTTAGTCTTTTTCTTATGAATTGTTTTCCAACCGCAGTTCTTGGATATAGTATTTTCCTGAATCCTGTTTGAGCAAAATATACAAACGCATGGTCAAGTTGTTAGTTGTGGTATAGTTTCCAATAGCATAAATCATATTGTTGGATGTGCCTCTGTGAATTAGCCGAGCTGCTTTTGGGGGGTTTTTTTCAAAAAACGATTTCAAAATAAACGCAGCTTGAGTATTAGTATACGTACCTTCCTCCTCACCGATAGTAATATCAGCAGTGCCTTTTATCATTTGGGCAATGGTATTAGCATCGGCGTTCTGAATAGCTGTTTCTATTTGTCTAAAAGTATCTTCCTGTGCATAAGATATTTTTGTCCCTATGCATAACCCCCAAAATACTAAAAAAAGCGTGTAGTGTATTATTTTCATGGGTTAGATAAAAAACAAGCGAAAATTATGCCATAATAACAAGATAATGTATCAGTTGCTGAAAGTTGTACTTACTCAAAGTACAGAAGAATTAAGGGCTAGTCAGTACATAATCCAATTGCCCCACATATTTTTTTGCACATTGAAAGATACTTGAATGAATGTAAAAATGCTTATATTTGCTACGTATGATAGTTCTTTCCATACAGCCCCACCTTTTACTCAATCACTTTCCTGTGGTAGGATGCTTGATTGCAGTATTTTTGTGGTTATATACTTTTATTAAGCATACAAGAGACTTAGTCCTTTTGTGCTATGTTTTTTCAGTTGTAGTTGCGATTTCAGGTATTGTTGCAGCTATTACAGGCGAGCAAGCAGAAAAAAGCGTAGAACAATACAACCAAGCAGAGATAGAAGGCAAGCCCAAAGAAAGCCCTGACAAGGAAAAAATTGTATTTTCAGAACAATCCTTAAAATGGATGGAGAAACATGAGGAATCGGGGCTATTTTTTAGAAACTTAATGTTCTTACTGCTAATTGCTGGCAGTATAGGTTGGATTGCTCCACGTTATCGCACGCGTATGCTCATGTATATATGCATTGCCATCTTAGCTGCAAGCTTATATTTTGCTTTTGACGCGGCACACACAGGGGGAATGATACGCCACCCTGAAATAAGATAAAAATACCTATCTTTGCAGATTGACAAAAACATGAAAGTTACAGCAGCTATTACCGCCGTCGAGGCATACACTCCAGACTACGTGCTTACCAATCAAGAGCTTGAAAAAATGGTAGACACCTCAGATGAGTGGATACGAACCCGTACAGGTATTTTAGAACGAAGAATTCTTAAAGAAAAAGGGCAAGGTACTTCCGATATAGCTGTGCAGGCTATCAAAAAAATGATAGAAAAACGCGGCATTAACCCGTTAGAAATAGATTTTTTGATTTGTGCTACGGTTACGCCCGATATGCAGTTCCCTGCTACCGCTAACATTATTTGCGATAAAATAGGCGCTAAAAATGCTTGGGGATACGACCTGAACGCAGCTTGTTCAGGTTTTATTTATGCCTTAGTTACGGCAGCGAAGTTTATAGAAACAGGCATGTACAAAAAAATAATTGTAGTAGGTGCCGATAAAATGTCTTCTATTATTGACTATCAGGATAGAAATACTTGTATCATTTTTGGTGATGGTGGGGGCGCAGTACTGCTAGAAGCTAATACCGAAGGTAACGGTATATTAGACGCCTGTTTGTATAGTGATGGTTCAGGGCGACATCATTTGCATCAAAAAGCAGGGGGAAGCATCAAACCTGCTACCATAGAAACAGTTCAAAACCGAGAACACTACGTATATCAAGAAGGTCAAACAGTATTCAAATTCGCCGTTGTCAAAATGGCGGAAGTTGCAGTAGAAATTATGCAGCGCAATCAACTTAAGCCCGAAGATATAGCCTACTTAGTCCCTCACCAAGCTAATTTGAGAATTATTCAAGCTACAGCGGACAGAATGGGCATAGGTATGGATAAAGTAATCGTCAACATTCAAAAATATGGCAATACTACTAATGGCACTATCCCTATTTGCTTGGCTGAAGCCCAACATTTATTCAAAAAAGGCGATAATCTTATTTTAGCTGCTTTTGGAGGAGGTTTCACTTGGGGCAGTGTATATGTTAAATGGGCGTATTAAAACGCAATTCCTCTTTTCTATTCCCATTTTAATCAAGCTAAGTTTAACTTCATTTTTGACAGGATGCTGCTATTCTTTTACTTCCAAAACGATAGATAGCCGCGTCAAAACGCTTTCTATTGAAACTATACAAAACCAAGCAGAGGTCATTGTACCTGCCCTTAATTTTGAGCTTACCGAAGCTATTCGTGAAGCATTTTTACGCCAAACTTCTCTCAAATCTGTCAATAAAGATGGTGATTTTCATTTTTCAGGTGTAATTACACGGTACTATATCACTCCTATTGCCATTCAAGGTTCGCAGACCGCAAGCCAAAACCGCTTAACTATGAACGTCAAAATTACTTTTACCCATAAATACGATGAAACTAAAAACTACGAATTTGAATTCTCTAACTTTGTAGACTTTCCTTCTACTGCTAACTTGGTGGACATACAATCTACGCTCAATGCAGAGCTGAACAAAAAAATTGCACAAGACATTTTTAATAAAACCTTAGGGGATTGGTAGTATGAAACAAATAAAAGGCACGATTAAAATTGTGGGGTTTGCTTTTATTGTATTAGTGGTAGTAGCTTTGATACATACCTATTTAGAGCGCAGGTATAATGATAATTACAATAAAGCAGAGGAATTATTTAAGAAAGGACACTACAAGCATGCATTTTATTATTACGATCAAGTTCCCAAAGATGACCCAAGGTATAGCATGGCACAGGTTAAACGTGAGCAGTGTGCTAAGATATTAGACTCGTTAAAAAAATCCAAAAAAGGTACTCATTGAATTTTTATTTTTTTGGGCGTGCCCTTGCCCACACTTCGCTTGCGCTTGTGTGGGCAAGGTCGGCGTGCTTCGGGCTAC
>JANWVW010000281.1 GCA_025056095.1 Bacteroidia bacterium | reverse complement strand
AGGTAAAGAGGGAACAGTGAGTCTGTAGATAAAGTCAGGTTCCATTCTGCTCCACGCAGTCCAAGAGTAAGTATAACTCTCATCCATATGAATGTCGTTTAACTCAAAAATCCTACCCATAGTCATTCTGAACGAGTCTACTACTATGACACTCTCTTCCATAGGAACGCATTCACGCGGACAATTTGGCGCTATTGGGCAGGGAGCATGGCTCCAGTATTTGCCTTTGAAACCACATTTACTCTGCCATCTGTTAAAAACATCCATTTTACGAACAACGAGCAGACCCTTATGATAGGCATGGGGTTTACCCAGTTCCAAGATATCCCTGCGCATTCCATAGTCGCAGTCTGCTACCTGAGGTATAAGTTCATACAGAGATATGCCTTTATCGTTGACAAAACTGTTGGGTTCTATGAGAGCATAATCTTCACTGTATTTAACTATTACATGAAAGTAATCAAATCGTTGGTTAGATACCTCAACCTCTCCGGTAAAGTAGTACACTATAAAACGATTGTTTTCGCCCAGCATTTCCTCCGGGGAGGGCATGTAGGGCATCTGCGGTATGACCGCTGGGCGCATTTCCCTTACATTCCAATCTATCTGGCGAAAGACATCAGGTAGCTTAATTACTACACAGGGATCATATTGAAGTACCAAGTCCAGGAGTTTGCTACCAAATAAATCAAAAGCTTCGGCGTCAATATTATTTTGTAGATGTTCATACAATGTACTCCCTGAGGAACCAATCACATCATCCTTATAGAGGGCAAAGAATAACTCCTCAAAGTGACTATCCTTAGCCATGCCAAACTTATTTTTGAAGTATTTTGAAAACTCCTCACTTTTAAATGCCTTTGCGACTGTTTTTGCAAAAGCAAGGCGCAACTTAAAAAGACGCTGCCTGTCAAAATCGTGATCCCAATACTTGGCCAGGTTTTCAATGCTCAGCTTCGGCCCCTCCAGAGGGGCCTTTTTGCAATATATTAGTATAAGAAATAAAGAGAAAATCAACAAAATAATCCTTCTCATAGAGCCTTATGTTTTTAGTTATACCATGGAGAGCGGAAACGAAGTATGACAGTTCCGGTGCTTATCCATTGCAAAAATCTGTTACCACTTCCTGGAACATAAGGATGACAATATTCAAGATTGGCATTACCCAGATCATAAGTGTCACTGGCTGTTATTTGGTAGGTAACGACCTTTTGCCTTGAATACTTATATTCAAAGTTTATGCCCACTGGTAATTCTATTTTAGGTATTTTAAAATCAAATTTACCACCTATCTGAAAGGAGTGGGTTGTTGTTTGTTGATTACTTCCAGTACAAGATCCAAAATGAACTATCTTAGCAGAAAAAAAGACACCATCACCATTTTTATCAAGCTTCCAATGATTTTTAGCCTCATCATTAGAGAACACTACTCTAGGACCTTCAGGAAACCAGTAGGTTTTAATATTCTTACTAATCACAGTTTTAATTACCGGAAAATAAAAGGGAAATGGTAATCTAGGCGGGGTGACCCTTACAATACTGTAACTGTAAGTAGTTGCCATCAAATCCGTAGAATAGCAATGAACCAAGTGATGATATGGCTGATCAATTGGTTCGCCGTCTACTGCCGGTAACCAAGTAAAACGAAATGCCATCGTCTTATTAGAGTACCACTGATTGCAAGGATGAGAGGATATGTGATCAAAGGCTGCAGGACTGGCTAACTCAAAAGCATTGAAATAGTTAGCATTTTTGTTGTAGTCTCCAATTATCTTTAATTCGTATTCAGCTCTCGGGCAACTGTAATTATTTAGTTGTGAGGATAAGGGTATGGGTGGAGACGACGAACATTCATTTGCATAAAATTTTTGAACATCGTCAACAACATGAACCAGCTTAAAGTTAGGAGATAACTCATAATATGGCAAATTGTCAAGATGTTGACTTAGTTCTTGACAAATATCAGGAGTATATCCATGCATATCTTCAAAAGCAACATTACCAGGATGATACCTTTTATTAACAGGGTCATAGAGCCTATACATAGGAGCCTCCGATATTCGCAACCCTACGACTTTATTCACACTTTCTTCTTCTAATTCTGATGCCCAACCTTCCACGAATATTAAATTTGAATAAATGATGGGCAAATAATTATCAAAGAGACTATCCCTAAAGGTATGGATCAAGTGATTTGGAAACCACAAACTTACGAGTTCATCATTCTCCAGTATATGCTCCAGCGGATCTGGGACTGCGCTAAAAATGGATAATTGTCTTAATCTTTCATTCAACAAAGTTGATATTGTTTTAGTGACAGTCGAGCCACCCTCTAACGTCGGAATTGTTCGATTTCTTACGCTTCCAAATACAACTTCTTTATAGCGAACGCTGTCCGGACAAAAAATGCTGTATATCGTATCTCTAAAGGCTATATTGTGAAACATTTCTGATGAGACAGCGTATGCCAAGGCTTTTCGGCCCTCCTCCACAGACATTAAGGTGCCACTAGGAATGTCAAAAGGATAAAAATTAAAATCTCCTTCAATAACTTCTCCCGATCTTAATGAACTATTTAAGCGATCGTTAAGATTAGATGACTCATTGAGCCAATCCTTTCGACAACTTAATATACTGACCGCTAAGACTATAGTAGTAAGTATGGTGGTAGTATGGCGAAATGATACTTTATAGTTTTTCATATTATATCTTTTTTTGAGGAAGGTCTTATTGCTCTTATGGAGATGCATCTCGAGACCTTCCTATTAATTGCCTACTCTCTCCCCGCTTTTCGGCATCCGCGTGCGCGTTTCTAAACATTCTAAGGCGGCCAGAAGCGCACCAACCACCGCCAGCGGCAACCACTACAAAACCAATTCCCGGATGCACCCACTCCCGCGCAAAAGATGCTTCATCGCCGCCCAACCTCAACCCAGCGCCCGGCCGCTGCGCCGCGTGAAAGTTCAGAGCCTTATATGTGTTCGAGTGGTACATGGATGTGTGCTTTTGGATCATTTCCGCTCAACGCCCACTTTCCCGCCGTACGACCGCTCAGGGAGTATGGACGGGAAAGTAAAGTTAGCGGAACGATGTTGCTTTTCACCCTCATAACCAGTGGCAAAGATG
>JANWVW010000280.1 GCA_025056095.1 Bacteroidia bacterium | reverse complement strand
GGCGTTAGCCCAGTGCGGAGCGAAGCGTAGCACCGAAGCGTTAGCGTAGCCCGCAGCACGCCGACCTTGTGGGCAAAAGCCCACAAGGGCACGCCCAAAAAAGTAAAATTCAATTGAAATAAAATCAAAAATACCAATCAAAGATTACATATTTCTCCTGTATTGACCACCGACCTCGTACAGGGCGGCAGAAATTTGTCCCAAAGAAGCAACTTTAACGGTTTCTAAAAGTTCGTCAAAAATATTTCCGTTACTAATTGCAACCTGCTGTAATTTTCTTAGGGCTTGGGCAGATACCTCCGCATTGCGTTTTTTGAAAGCTTCTAAATTAGCAATTTGTTGCTCTTTTTCCTCCATAGTAGAACGAATTACTTCTTGCGGAATTATAGTAGGCGAACCTTTGGAATTTAAGAAAGTATTTACACCAATAATTGGCAGTTCTCCTGAATGTTTGAGCGTTTCGTAGTACAAACTTTCTTCTTGAATTTTATTGCGTTGATACATAGTTTCCATAGCGCCTAGTACGCCGCCACGTTCAGCAAGGGCTTCAAATTCTCGTAGTACGGCTTCTTCTACTAAGTCTGTGAGTTCTTCTATGATAAAGCTACCTTGCAAAGGGTTTTCGTTTTTAGCCAATCCCAATTCACGGTTAATAATCAGCTGAATGGCTACGGCACGGCGGACACTTTCTTCGGTAGGGGTGGTAATAGCTTCATCGTAAGCGTTAGTGTGTAATGAGTTACAGTTATCGTAAATAGCATAGAGCGCTTGCAGCGTAGTACGAATATCGTTAAAATCAATTTCTTGGGCATGTAAGCTGCGCCCTGAAGTTTGAATATGATATTTGAGCATTTGGCTGCGTTCATTAGCTTTGTATTTGTATTTCATAGCCTTAGCCCAGATTCTACGGGCTACACGCCCTATTACAGAGTATTCAGGGTCCATTCCGTTAGAGAAAAAGAAACTCAAATTCGGTGCAAAGTCATCAATGTGCATGCCCCGAGAAAGGTAATATTCTACAAAGGTAAACCCATTAGCCAAAGTAAAAGCTAATTGAGTTATGGGATTTGCCCCAGCTTCTGCAATGTGATAGCCTGAAATAGAAACAGAATAAAAGTTCCTTACTTTATTTCGGATAAAGCTTTCTTGAATATCGCCCATCATGCGTAAAGCAAACTCAGTAGAGAAAATACACGTGTTTTGCGCTTGGTCTTCTTTGAGTATATCTGCTTGGACTGTACCTCTTACTGTACTTAGTGCCTTAGCTTTGATTTGTTGATAAACTTCTTGCGGTAGTACTTGATCCCCTGTTACGCCTAAAAGGAGTAAACCTAATCCATTATGTCCTTCAGGTAATTTACCTTGATAAGTGGGAATAGGTAGTCCTTTTGCGTCATAAATAGCTTTGATTTTAGCTTTGACTTCTTCTACTAGTCCATTTTCTATAATGTATTTTTCGCACTCTTGGTCAATGGCAGTGTTCATGAAAAAAGCTAGAATAATCGGTGCAGGTCCGTTAATAGTCATAGAAACGGAAGTACTGGGGTTACAAAGGTCAAAGCCTGAGTATAGTTTTTTGGCATCGTCCAAAGTACAAATGCTCACGCCTGAATTGCCAATTTTGCCATAAATATCGGGTCTATGATGAGGATCTTCGCCGTAAAGAGTTACACTATCAAAAGCAGTGGATAACCTTGCCGCAGCCATACCTTTAGAAAGATAATGAAACCTACGGTTAGTGCGTTCAGGTCCACCTTCTCCTGCAAACATACGAGTGGGATCTTCGTTTGTGCGTTTGAAAGGAAACACTCCTGCTGTGTAAGGGAATTCACCAGGTACATTTTCTTGTAAGCACCATTTGAGTATTTCTCCCCAAGATTGGAATTTGGGTAAAGCTACCTTAGGTATTAGAGAGTGGGATAAACTTTTAGTATAGTTAGCAACTTTGATATCTTTACCTCGTACTTGGTAAACAAAGTATTCATCCCTGTATTTTTGTTTTTTAGCTTCCCAATTCTCTAAAATTCGTTTGCATTCGCCGTCTAAATCTTGCTCATAATGTTTGTAAATTCTTTCTACTTCTTGAACGACACTTTCAGGTGCATTAGACTGTTTGAGTTCTTGGATAGTTCCGTGCAGTTGATACATTTTATTCGCAATAGCTACTTGTTTTTTTACCCATTCATCATAGTTTCGGTTATTTTCGGCAATTTCAGCTAGGTAGCGTGTTCTGTGAGGAGGAATGATGTACCTTTTTTGACTTATTCCGCCAACAATTTGAGTGTTAAGTTTAAACTCTACGCCTGTTTTTTCTTTTATTTTTTCAATAATAGCTAAAAAAACACTATTTGTGCCAGGGTCATTAAATTGGGATGCTATGGTACCAAAAATAGGTAGTTCTTCGTCAGATTTGTCAAATAGATTGTGGTTACGTTTGTATTGTTTGCGTACGTCGCGAAGGGCATCTTGGGCACCGCGTTTATCAAATTTGTTAATCACAATAATATCGGCGTAATCTAACATGTCAATTTTTTCTAGTTGAGTAGCAGCACCAAATTCGGGTGTCATCACGTATAGGCTTATGTCAGAATGATCGACAATTTCTGTATCACTTTGACCAATTCCTGAGGTTTCTACAATAATCAGGTCAAAGCCTGCGGCTTTACAAATGAGAATGGCATCTTTAACGTGCTTACTTAGAGCTAAATTACTTTGGCGAGTGGCTAATGACCGCATGTATACTCTTGGATTGTTTATAGAATTCATGCGAATTCTATCTCCCAATAAAGCGCCGCCTGTTTTACGTTTAGAAGGGTCTACAGAGATAACTGCTATGGTAGTGTCCGATGTAGTGAGTAAGAATCTGCGGATAATTTCATCAGTTAATGAGGATTTTCCACTTCCGCCTGTACCTGTAACACCTAGTACAGGGATAGTTTTAGTTTGAATAAAAGGTATTTTTTGAATTTCTGCGCTAGTTTTGACTTCCATACATCAAAGATATGAATTTCAACACAAATGAACAAAGAAAGTTTAATACCTTCGTGTATTTTTGAATAATTTCTTTTTTGGGCGTGCCCCTTGCTGACGCAAGGGTCGGGGCATTCCGCACTACGCTTCGCTTCGGTACTTCGCTAACGC
>JANWVW010000279.1 GCA_025056095.1 Bacteroidia bacterium | reverse complement strand
CTTGATGATTAGGGTGAGGTTTAACTAACAAAAACTTATGCGAGGATACGTATTTCTTCTTAAAATAACAAATCAATTCCTCTAAAACTTCATATTCATCAAATCCAAATTTTTCAACACCTCCTACTTGGCTTAAAGGTTCAGGAACATATAAAACATAAGAAACACAAGCATCCAATCCAATAGTTCTTAAAAAATCTTCTTTAGAAAGGTTTGGTTTCCAAATTTTCAGAAATTCATAGTAAGGATTTCCCACTATTTGTAGCTTTTCTTGTGGTAAATTTTCTTGTATTGCCAAATTTTTAGCCTTTTCATCAATTACCCAAATTTTATCAGGGAAAATCACTTTGTCATTCCACACAAAACGGCTGTAAAAATTTGTCCAATGGTCTATAAATGCTACACTTAAAATATTTTGCTTAACCGCCTGCTCAATAAATTTTAGCTCAATTTTAGAGGTATAAGACGTACCTGTGAAAACAAAATCAGGCTTAAAATCTTGTATCCATTTGATTTCTTCACTTTCGTTGTAACTCAGAACTTCTAATCCAAATTCTGCAAAAAAATCATATTTTCTATCTGAAATTATTTTCAAATCAGAGAGTTTTTTTTCTTTTTGCAAAAAATAGGCTTTTGCAAGCACAGCTTTTGCCCCAGCAGGGTCGCTGAATACAAATAAGCCTTTGCCTTCTAAGTTATCGTAGTTCATCAATATTTTCGGCTACTTTGTAAAAAGCATCTACTACATCTTGTAAGTCCTGTTCGCTCATATTGCCACGCATGTACTCGTGTGTAAAAAGTTCCTCAAAATGCATTTTTTCAGCATTTGGACATATGCCTTTGCTATAATCTACCTTACCTTTATAGCGAGGACAATTAAAAGAACACAAAGAAGCTCTTTGTTGGTAAAGCGGTTGTAAATACAAAGGTTTGACATAGCCCACCCCAATCAAAGGAGTATCTTCTCGTAAAACAGCTGACGGAATTTCTGCTTTTACTGCATTGATGAATGTATTTCTATCTATACCTACTATCTCTTTTTTGAACTTAAAAGGTTGTACATAATATACGTGTTTGCTATGGGGTTCTACTTTGGCAGGTACAATTCCCGGAATTTGACTCAATTTTTCGTTAAAGAATTGAGCATTTTTTAGTCTTTCTTCTAAAAGTTTTGGCAGTTTTTTAAGTTGTTCTATGCCAATAGCGGCTTGAATTTCGGTCATTCGGAAGTTAAACCCCCAAGTATTGACAAGGTCGGTTACGCCTTTGGGTTCAACTACATTTTCGCCATGATTACGAATAAGATATAATTTTTCGGCTAATTGGTCATTATTAGTAGTGATTACACCTCCTTCTCCTGTGTGTATGTGCTTGTGATAGTTTAAGCTAAAAACACCTATATCGCCAATCGTGCCAACATACTGATTTTTGTAAGTAGCCATAGGAGATTGAGCACAATCTTCAATTACTTTAAGGTTGTATTTTTTGGCGATTGTCATTATTTCATCCATTTTAGCAGGATTGCCAAAGATATGCACCACTAAAATAGCTTTCGTTCGGGGACTGATACGGGCTTCAATGCTTTTAGGACATAAGCCAAAATTCTCTTCATCAATATCGGCAAAAACAGGCACGGCTCCATATACAAGTGGTGCCAAAGCACTTGCCGTCATAGTATAAGGCGATACAATTACTTCGTCACCAGGCTGAATGCCACAAGCTCCAATCGCCGCAAATAGCCCTGATGTATTTGAATTGACCGTAATGGCATACTTAACTCCAAAAGTTTCAGCCCATTGCTTTTCAAAGGCTTGCACCATTTGCCCGCCATAAAAATCTTTGTGCCAAGCTCCCAGAAATTGCGATAAATTGCCACTATCTAAAACTTTCATTACAGCTTGTTTCTCTTCTTCACCAATAGTGTTATAAGCGTTGAACAGTTTAGTGCGTATGGGCTTACCACCTTTGATAGCTAATTTATTTTTGGTTATGATTTCCATAAATACTACTTATTTTCAATGATTTGCAACAAAAATTGATTGATATTAGCGGCTCCATCAAAATTATCTTGAATTGTCTTATCTTTTAACATATTTTCTGCATGCGAAATTACGTATTTCATATAATCTTTCAAACAATTCTGATAAGTTTTTGTAGGTTGAGTAGGAAATACGCCATAAGATTGTTCATTTTTTTGATAAATGTCAATTATATTACCTTGTGAGTGTATCAAAATCTTGTGATTTTGGAAGTATAATTCAAGTTCAAAAATTGAAAAATTAGTTTTAGTTAAGCCGATAATATGTACAGGCACAGAATCCCACCAAGCAAAAGCCGAAATAGTAGGATCTTCTTTAAAAAAATCATATGCTTTACTAAAAATATTAGTTTGAGTGAAACGTAATCTTTTATCCAATAAAAATTCAAGCAAATTGAAAGCGTGAGAGGCATAATTTAGCAAGCCTTTATAGTATTTGATGATAATACTAATTAAACTATCGGCTTGCAAGATGTTTTGAATGTCTTTTTTCAGGCTTTGATACGCAGGCAGAAAAGGTCTTGGATAATTAACTAAAATTTTAACATCACCTGAATAGTAATTTGCAAATTTGTTGTGGGTAGATTGTAAAATTAGTTTATTGTAGCAAATGGGTTTTTCGCAAATGATAAGTTTTACTTTTGCCTCTAGACACTCCTCTAAATAGTGGATATGTGTTTCTGTGGGCGAGCAAATTGAAACTAAATCATAATCTTTTAAATTTTCAATTTCCTCAATTGCCTGAATTTGATACTTTTGAGCTACCTTTTGAGCTAAAGTTGTATTCGCATCAAAAACAGATACTTCAAAGTTACCATTTAATACTAGGGCTTTGGTATGCGTCTGAATTTCGTTATTTTCAAAATCATACATTGCCCCAATGTTTCCACAGCCTATAACAAGAGCTTTATACATTTTTCAGTAATTGATATTTCAACTCTGCCAATTTCCAATCAGTTTCATTATCAATATCTTGCATTTCCAATTCTGAAATATGCAAAGGTACAGAAAATTCGGAAAATAGTTTTTTAGTGGCTAAAAATCTGCTCACCACAAAAAAATAAAACTGCCCCACATCGTGATACGCAAGTGGTAAATCTTGGGAACGCTTA
>JANWVW010000278.1 GCA_025056095.1 Bacteroidia bacterium | reverse complement strand
ACAACCCGATATTTATGTACTCATTCTTAGGCGCTTTGCTAATACATATCCAATTTTATATCAGACCTATATGAAAGAGCACTATAGTAAAAATATTACCTATCAATTTCTACCCTCTCCTTTTCCAAATGCTGTACTTGTAAAGTTTAGCATTGTGAAAGAAAAGCAGGAAAATAAAGAATAGTAGGGCTTTAACTGCCAAAGAGTTAGTGATTTTCATAGTGACTTCTTAGTCTGTTTATCTACATTCCACGACTTGATAGTTATATGATTGGTGGAAGTATTAAAAAAGTTTTAATCTTAACAAGATATGCAGGAAAAGATTATCAATATATTAAGTAAAAGACCCTTTCAAGTATCTTTATTACTCCATGTGCTGTTGTTTGGTTTGACATACTCCTTTTTTACTCCATTCTACCAAACCAACGATGATGTGGGAATGATGCTGATGGTGAGAGGCGTTAGTACGGTAACAGAACCTTCCGAGTATGTACTTTTTATGAATGTACTGCTCGGTAAGTTCTTAAAAAATCTCTTTCTGCTATATCCTGATTTTGACTGGTACAGTTTTTTTATGATAAGCTGTTTATTTGTGAGTTATACTGTATTGGGATATATATTTTTTCAGGGCACAAGAAATATATATATATTATCATACTACTTGATTTTTATCTTTTCTATTCAGGTATATACCTTAATTAACCTGCAATTTACAATTGTATCCTCTATTGCAGCACTCGCGGGAATATTAACTTTATTTAAAACTAACATTACCCCTAAAGATGCCTTTTTGTCTACATTCTGCATAGTAGTATCAGTAATGATTCGTTATGATTCAACCTTGCTGATTTTTATTTTATTATCACCCTTTGTTTTTTCAAAAATTTATTTTAAACATGTGAATAATATTAGAAATATATTAAAAATATGTATATTAAACTTAATAATTTCGTTTGTTGTTTTTTATTATAATGACTCTATATATAGAAATTGTTATGATGATTACATGAATTTTAAAAGCTACATAGTTAAAATCGTAGATCGGGATATAAGATCTTACTCTAAAAAAGATTTTGAAAGTATTCTGAAAAGTGCTAAATGGTCTAACAATGATTATGAAATGATTCGAAGTTGGTTTTTTATGAATAAAGATATATACAGCGTGTCTAATTTTAAGAAGATTATTAAAACTAAAAGTATATTTATGAATACTTTTAATTTATGTTCAATAAGATCTTATTTTTTTATATGAAATATTTTCTAGTATCTATGCTATGTTGATGTTTAGTATTGTTACAGGAACATTTTTTTTATACTATAATAAGGAAAACTTTTTAACTTTATTTAGTACTTTAATTATCTTAATACTATTAATTGTTATCATTCGTTATACAATGAAATGGCCACCTGAAAGAATACTGATACCTATGTTTATTACGGTATAGTAAGTACTATTAATAAATGTAACAAGTTCATTTTAGGTAAAATTCATAAATGTAGAATTATAATATATTGGGTATCAATATTGATATTAATCTATAATAGTATTATCATGCTTCGTGAGCAATATGAGTATTCTAATGACGTGGTTTCTTATAATCGATCTCTTAAAGAATTCTGCAGAATAATTCCCGTCAATAATTTGGTTATAGGATGGGGGTTGGGGTTTCCTTATGAGCACATATTACCCTTTGATAATCTTGATTATATAAAACATTTCCACACATATCCATTAGGAGCTTTTCAAAGAACAAAAGATCAAATGAAAATTCTCCATCAGTATAAAATTGCTGATTTATATTATGACATGGGTAACAGTGATAAAGTATTCTTAATGGTTTATTCTAGTAAAGATGAAAGTCTTTTAAAGGTATATATGAAAGAACACTATAACATTGAAACAGAATTTTCAATTGTTAATCACTTAGGCCCAAGGCGATTACTCAAAGTAACTTATAAGTAATCATGTACGAGATAATTAATAATATTAAGTGCTACGCACCCGAGCTGGCACATGCCAACAAAGACTTTCCAGTAGAAGCCTTTGAAGTACTATATGCGGCAGAAGAAGGGCACTTTTGGTTCGAATCTCGTAATCGCGTAATACAACATCTCTTTTCCCGATTTGTTGGAAAAGATTATGCGGCAGATGTCTTGGAAATTGGTTGCGGAACAGGTTTTGTGCTAAAAGGTTTGTCAGAAGTATTTCCCCAATATCGGTTGAAAGGTTCAGAATTCATTTGTCGGGTATTACTTTTGCGCAAAAGCGACTACCACAGGTTGAGTTTATTCAACTGGATGCTACCAAAATGCCATTCCGGGAGTCCTTTGACGCCATCGGTGCTTTTGATGTACTGGAACATATAGAGCAGGATGAAATAGTTATGCAGCAAGTAGGTCTGGCACTCAAAAAAGGCGGGTATTTTTTCATTAGTGTACCTCAATACCAATGGATGTGGAGCATTACTGATGACATGGCATATCATAAGCGGCGTTATCATCGGACAGAATTGCACCAAAAGTTGGAAAAAGCAGGGTTTGAGGTACTGTATATGACTTCATTTGTATTTGCACTATTCCCATTAATGGTACTCCATCGCCTCCTTAACAAAAGAAATAAGCAAGCTGAGTCAGAGTTAAAAGCTAATAATGAAATATTGATTCACCCCTTACTCAATAGAAGTTTCAAAATTGTTATGAAAATAGATGAGTGGTTCATTCGACGCAACTTATCATTGCCATATGGCGGCTCGCTGATAGCAGTAGCGCGAAAAAAGATGTAACCCTCTTCACCCCCACAACCCCATCGGTACCTGCAATTCAAAAGCAGTAAATCGTGGGCGGCTTTCCAGCAGGCGCACCGATCCGCCAAGGCGTTTCATACATAGTCACTCCTTAAAAAGGGTTTAACAAATTGGTTATCAACAATTTACCCTTGATTTGGCTTGTAAAAAACGACTGGTTTTTGTAATTTGATGCCACAAAACCACGCGGAAATATTCTATGTTGGCACCAAAGAAAGACCAAAATCAGCAAAGTTTATTTTTTGGATTACGTGATACTTTGAATTAAAAACACCCGCTGTACATACTTTCCATCAGGTAGATTGGGATATGTTTGAACAGAATTTTGCACCCCTTTATTGTGCCGATAATGGAAGACTCGCAAAGCCTATCCGTTTGACGGTAGGTTTG
>JANWVW010000277.1 GCA_025056095.1 Bacteroidia bacterium | reverse complement strand
CACAAGGTCGGCGTGCTACGGGCTACGCTAACGCTTCGGTGCTGCGCTTCGCTCCGCACTGGGCTAACGCCCACCCTCCGCATGCCTCACGCTTATCCCTCCTCAACTAAATTCCCACTCTTATCTATCTTGTACCACTTCCTCTTCAACTTCACACGTGCCCAATCCCCCTCAAAACTCTCCGCTTCATCATACTTACACTCTATCACCTGCTCACCCTCCTTATTCACAAAACCCTCCTTCTTCCCCATCCTTACCTTCGCTAATCCACTCCTAAAACTCCATGCATCATCATACTTAAACCCTATCACCTGCTCCCCTGATACACTAATATACCCCCACTTACCCCTAAACTTCACCGCAGCTAAACCCTCCGTAAAACTCAATGCATCCTCATAGTACCTACATGCAATTACCTCTCGCCCTTCACTATCATAAAAACCATACCTATTCCCTAACCTCACCTTAGCTAAACCCTCACTAAACCTGTAAATCTCATCATACATACAAGGAACTAACAACTTACCCGTTTCATCATACAAACCGTACTTATCCCCTAATCTCACTACTATTAACCCATCTTTCAAATACCAAACCTCATCATAGGTACAAGGTACAACCTGCTCTTCGCTTCGATTGATATACCCCCACTTGCCGTTAAGCTTAGCTTTTGCTACACCTCGCTCAAATGACATAAGTTCATCATACTGGCAAGAGATAACTTCTTCGCCCCGACGATTGATATACCCCCTCTTACCGTCCAATTCCACAAGCGCTAAACCTTCCGAGAAAGACCATGCATCATCATATTTACAAGGTACAATCTCCTCACCCCGTATATTTACATACCCATACTTACCGTCCAATACCACACGCGCTAAACCTTCCGAGAAATCCCATGCATCATCATATTTACAAGGTACAATCTCCTCGCCCCGTATATTTACATACCCATACTTACCGTCCAATCTAACAAGCGCTAAACCTTCCGAGAAAGACCATGCATAATCATATTTACAAGGTACAACTATTTTTCCTTCGGCTGTCCGGAAGCCCCATCTTCTACCATCACTGTAAGGGCTAAGTTTTTGAACAGTCATACAAAGTGCAAAATTAAAAAAAGTTTTACATGTGTCAATAATTTAGGTAATTATTTTTTATGGCCTATTGTATAAATATCATACTGATTGTAAGCGTTTGCATCAGGAGCATGCCGCTCAGGACAATCCGCAATCCCAAACCCGAACACAGCAAGAATACCAAAAAATTATATCTTAAATTTTACCGTTTGGCTACTACGTTCAACTTGGGCTATACGTTCTTTCAAATAGCCTTACACCCATAAACAACACTAAGCGCATACCTAAAAACCAAAAAATTTTGTAAGATATCATAAACCTACTAAATTTGAAGTTGAAAACCTAAATAAAATTCAAGTATGCTTACAACCGAGAAAATTCACTCTATTGCTCCCTCTAGCAGTGTATTAGAGGAAGCAGAAAGTATTACAACAGAAATTTTCAGTGTAGGTAAAAAAGACTCTTTTTATTGGGGTCAATACAAAGGTAGTGAAGTCAAACCCTACACTCCTATGTTCAATGCTGCCAATTTAACTTACACTTGCTCTTGTACGGCTGCAAAAAGAGGAGGAATTTGCAAGCACGTATTAGGGTTGATGTTAAGAAGCATTCAAACCCCCGAAGATTTTTTATTATCTATTGATGCTCCTCCCTGGGCTGAAAATTGGGTCAAAAAACAAATCCAAAAGTTGCAAGAACTTTTAGAAAACCAAGACTCAAATCAAGAAGATAAGCCAACAATAGGTTTAGCACGCATTCGAAGCGCTAAATCCAAAGAAGCTCAAAAAAGAGAAAAACAAATGTCCGAAGGAATAGAGTTGCTCAAATCCTACCTTAATGATGTACTCAATGAAGGAACCACCATCGCTTTTAAATGGACTGATAAGAGAAAACAATCTTTAATTGAATCGCTCAATGCTTCCAAGATGCCTGAACTAGCTTATTTAATAGAAGAAGAGTTAGAAAGAAGCCCTGCCGAAACAATCGCTAAAAGTACCATACTATGCAACCTGTGGCAAAAAAGAGACACTTTATCACCCGAGGTTCAAGAGTTCTTACTCAATAGGTTAGGAAGTTACTTAAAAAAAGAGGATGTACAAAAATACAGAGATATAGTTAAAGATAGATGGCTATGTGTAGGGTATTACAAAGAATACCGCCAGAAACCTACTGCAATAAATAATCACTACTGGTTTTTGATAGGTCAAAATACAGGAGAGTGGAACTACATCACACATACAGAAGTAGTTGAAGCAAAAATAAACACAGAAATTGCTCCTAATTTAGCCAAAGGCGAGATATATGAGGGTAGTATTGCATATTACCCTGGTTCTCAAAGGGGTATTCTCTTACCAGATTGGCGCATGTCTGAAAACCAAACTCAATTTAATCTTGCAGCACCCGTTACGTTTCACTACCCAGATAAAACCATAAATGAACTACCATTGTTCTGCTTTTTGCGTACAGCATCGCAAAGCTACATACAAAAAATAGACAAAGAATTCTACGTTCAAGTACAAAGTAAAATGTATCCCTGTAATTCAAACTTACAGCAATTATACAATAAACAAGGCAAAGAAGGTATTACGTTAATCTATTTGCAGTTGTATCCGCATTCTATCATACCCTTGTGCGGGATACTAAAAGATGGTCATTTTATTCTTATTGAATCTAAAATAAATAGCGCTCTCAAAGGGCAAGCTAAAGTTTCTGAAACACTCAGAAAGCGCCTTGAAGTAGGTAAAAAGCTAGGAAATATTGAACTTCCAGGGGCAAATAACACAGGACTAGAGCCTATTCAACAATGGACAAGAGCTTTTCTAGCGTATAATTACAGTCTTGAACCTTCTACTTTACCTCTAGAAAAAAAATCTTAATGAAAAAGAGCAGAGATAAAAGTTTGTATTGAGGTCCTAGTCGTGCTCTTGGCTGTGCTGCGGACTACACTTCATTCCGCACTGAGCTAACGCCCACCCTCCGCATGCCTCACGCAAAGGATCTCTGAAAAAACTATTTCAGGGCACTTTATGCAAAGTTTTAGCTTGTAAGTAGCTGTACTTCAAGCTTAAACAAGGTAAAGACATAACTGCATAGGTAATTTGCGTGAGGGGCATGGAGCATGCCGTTAGGCAGTACGAAGCGTT
>JANWVW010000276.1 GCA_025056095.1 Bacteroidia bacterium | reverse complement strand
TTTGCAGGGGCTTTTTGCGTGAGGCATGCGGAGGGCGTGCGTTAGCACGGTGCGAAGCGCAGCGAAGCACCGAAGCGTCAGCGTAGCCCGTAGCACGCCGACCTTGCCCATACAAGCGCAGCGAAGTATGGGCAAGGGCACGCCCAAAAAATTATTCTTCTAAAAGCATTTCCTTCGGATGCCAAAAATACTTCTCAAAATTCTGTACTTGAAGGTCTTTTACAGGAACACCTTCGGCTTCTAAAAGTTCCTGCATTTGAGTAGGAGTAGCAAAGTGTCTAAAACCTGTCAGCAAACCTTTGTGATTAACTACACGATGCGCGGGTACGTAAGGGCGTACATGATGAGAGAGATTCATCGCCCAACCTACCATGCGCGCACTGCGCTTTGAACCTGTAAGATATTCACTTATAGCACTGTATGAAGTTACTCGTCCTTTTGGAATGGCTCTTACTACCTGATACACTAACTCAAAAAAATCATTTTTCATGCTTAGCTATAACACGGTATCAAAAGGCTTCAGTTTTCAAATCTAGATACTGCAAAAACTCTTTTTTAACTTCGCTTTGCTCAAATCTGCCCTTGAAAACAGAGGTTACCGTGCTGCTGGTTGTGTCCTTTATGCCCCTGGTAGCCACACATAAATGCTTTGCATCAATAACTACGGCTACATCTTCGGTTTCTAGCACTTGACATAAGTAGTTAGCAATCTGACAAGTTAAACGTTCTTGGACTTGTGGGCGTTTAGCAAAATAGTCTACAATTCGGTTGAGCTTGGATAGCCCTATGACCTTACCTGACGAAATATATCCAATATGAGCTTTTCCTAAAATAGGTACAAAATGATGTTCGCAATGTGAAAAAACCGTAATGTTTTTTTCTACTAACATTTGATTGTATTGGTACTTGTTTTCAAAAAGAGAAATTTTGGGGGCATTTTTTGGATTTAGTCCTGAAAATATTTCTTTGACATACATTTTTGCTACTCTGTGTGGCGTGCCAGATAAACTGTCATCGGTAAGGTCTAGCCCTAAAATTTCCATTATTTCTCGGAATTTTTGCTCAATTAGAGCTATTTTGGTTTCATCAGAAAGCAGAAAAGCATCAGGTTTGAGAGGTGTATCGGCACTTGTAGCAATATGGTTGTCGCCGATGAACTCAATTTCTGCTTCGGAAAGCTGCGTTTTGCCATTAAGAACCTTTGTCATTGTATTTCAAATTATCTGTTTGACAATATACTCTTTTTTTATAATACGAAAAGCAGATAAAATGTGTATGCCAAGTATTTGAACGTTATTCGCCGCGATAAGTTACCCAGTTACGCTCTGTTTCATACATTTTAATTTCGTAGAGTTTTGCATTAGGGAAGTTAAGCAAAGGATAAAGAATTTGCCATACTTTTACAGCAAAGTTTTCTGTGCTAGGAATAACATCTTTCATGAAGTCTACGTCTAAGGTTAGATTTTTGTGGTCTACCTTGCTAACGATGTGTGTTTCTAATATGTTTTTGAGATATTTAAGGTCAATTACGTATCCTGTTTCGGGGTTTACTGTACCTACGAGGGTTACTTCGAGCGTGTAGTTGTGTCCGTGCCAGTTTTCATTTGCACATGGACCGTAGTAAGCTTTATTTTGTTCGGGTGTCCATTTGTTGTTCCACATTTTGTGTGTAGCGCTGAAATGCACTTTGCGAGTGATGTATATCATAGCAAACAACTTCGCAGTAATAAAAGCAAAAACGTTTGATAAAGTTCCATTGTTATACAAATGGTTGATTATTTTTGCTACTACTTTGGACTGGGCAGCTATTTTTGTTGCAGGTTTATTTTCTTCATTAGCGCATTGTGTAGGCATGTGCGGTGGGTTTGTAGCCCATTTGTCTATTCAGAAAAATGCTTGGCAGAAACAAATAGCTTATCACATTGGCAGATTATTCATTTATACTACTTGGGGGTCGCTAAGTGGGCTATTCAGCAAAATACTCTTATCTTACGGTGAGAATAGCCATATACAAAACACTATCACTATAGTTGCGGGTAGTATTATGATTCTAATCGCCTTGCAAAACATAGGACTTTTTCCAAAATGGAACTTTGTCAGTAAGTTTATTCAAGGCAAATTTCTTACAAAAGTGTTCAGGATATTCATGCAAGAGGAGAGTTTTTTGATGGGCTTTTACTTAGGACTATTGACAGGGTTTTTACCTTGTGCTTTATTATGGGGTTTTGTTGCTTATGCAGCTGCTCAACCTACTTTTTTGAAAGCTGTATTTACTATGTTTTTGTTTGCTGTAAGCACGGTTTTGCCCTTACTTCTGTTGGGCTTTTTGACTCACAAGCTTAGCATAAAGCTTCGTATGCGGCTGCATTACGTAGCTTCTGGGATTTTAGTTGTACTAGGCATAATCACAATTTTAAGGGGCATACCTTGGGTAATGATGAATTTTCATTACTATGTGATGAAATACGGCTTAATGATGCATCCTGAATGAAATAAAGTGATTGAAAATCAAACTTTTAGGTCAAAATAGTCTGACCATGCAACTTTTCTGTTAACATTTTAGTAACATTAGCGTAAAAATAAGTTAACTTATAGCTCGACTAAAATGCGTGTCTTTTATTTTGAACACCTTTACAAGCTTAAGGTTGGTTTGACAATTAGTTTGGGATTGTTGTTTTATACTTTTGGTCTTGCACAAAGTGAGAGCATGAACCAAAGCTTAGCCTATTGTACTTTTTTGAATACGCAGCCTGTGCTACAAAAAGGTTCTTTACGAGGTAGGATAGTTAACCAAAGTCAAGAACCTGTACCGAATATTAAGGTTATGGTTGCTGAACTGGGGGTATACACTTACACAAATGCTCAAGGTGAATATGCCTTTTGCAATTTTCCCGAAGGTCAATATACGGTTATTTTTGATGATGGAAAAGTACAAAAAATTTTATGCCCTTTGAAGATGCCTAAGAATCTCATTTACAATATAGAGTGGTAGGGCAGCAAGACTTTTGAGTTTGTGTAGGTAGGGGTTGAAGCTAATTTTTTCATTTTTTGGGGCGTGCCCTTGCCCACACAAGCGCAAGCGAAGTGTGGGCAAGGACACGCCCAAAAAATTATTCAAAAACATATCCCTTATCTTTGCATTAAACAAGCATGTCTGAACCACTTGAAAAATTGAAGTTGGATAAACTAAATCGTCTGTCAATTGAAGCCTTCAAGCAAAGTAAAA
>JANWVW010000275.1 GCA_025056095.1 Bacteroidia bacterium | reverse complement strand
CGTGTCCTTGCCCACACTTCGCTTGCGCTTGTGTGGGCAAGGTCGGCGTGCTACGGGCTACGCTTTCACTTCGGTGCTTCGCTTCGCTCCGCACCGTGCTGACGCACGCCCTCCGCATGCCTCACGCAATATAAATTCAATTCCTATAGCATCACAACCCAGCCTAAAAAAGAATTAACACAACCAAGCATAATATAGATATAAAAAAAATTATTACCTTTGTGCAAAGGATTGTCATTATGGTAAGTTTCTTTTCTATATTTGAATTATTAAGTGCTATAGCTATTGCAGGTATCATTGGTTATCTCATAGGTTACTTTCATAGAAGCTATCGTTATCGCAAAGCTGCTGCAGCAGAAGCTGTAATTATAGATGATGCTAATGTCAAAATTTTTGTTAGTCCCGAGCAGTTTAAGGAACATGACTCTAATTTTTTTGGTAATATCATTAAAATTACTTTAAAAGACGGCAGAGTTATCAACGCTAAAAATTGCCCCAGTACCCGCAAATGGATTGAAGAAGCTATTAAATACAACGCGTTAAGTGAGTAAATCTTTTTTATTCTATTTTTGTTGCATAGATATGCAAGATTGGAGAAACTATAAAAAAGTCCTTTTGCCTGACATACCCAACCTTAATCAGATTGAGGTATACGAAGCCCATGGTGGATATGCCAAATGGAAGGAAGTTATAACAGGTTCAGGTACTTACACGTTAGTCAAAAAAGAAGAAAAAACCTTACCTGATGGCACTAAGCAGATAGTAGAAACAAAAGAACAGGTACCTTATACACCGAAGTTAGTAATTGACATTGTAAAGTCTGCTAATGTTAGGGGGCGCGGGGGCGCAGGTTTTAATGCAGGCTTAAAATGGTCTTTTATGCCACCTAAAAAAGAAGGAGTACCCCGCTACTTAGCCGTAAATGGCGATGAATCCGAACCAGGTTCCTTCAAAGACCGCCGATTAATGGAGTTCAATCCTCACTTGGTCATAGAAGGAATTTTGTTTGCCTGCTACGCCATGGAGATAGACGCGGCCTACATTTATGTTCGTGGAGAATACATTGACTACATGAACTTTTTACAAAAAGCTATATCGCAAGCGTATGCAAAGGGATATGTGGGCAAAAACATACTAGGTTCAGGCAGAAATATTGAAATTTATGTACACAGGGGAGCAGGCGCTTACATTTGCGGAGAAGAGACTTCTTTAATGGAATCTTTGGAAGGAAAACGCCCTTATCCGCGCTCTAAACCCCCTTTTCCTGCACAAAGAGGACTATGGGACTGCCCTACTACTATTAACAACGTAGATACTATGGCACAATGTGCCTTAGTAATGCGATATGGCGCGGACTGGTATGCATCTATCGGCGCAAAAACACATCCAGGTCCTTTCTTGTATGGCATTTCGGGGCACGTAAACCGACCAGGAATTTATGAATACCCCACAGGCATGCTCATTACAGACCTTATCTACAAGGTAGCAGGAGGAATGAAAAACGGTAAAAAACTCAAAGCAGTTATTCCTGGGGGAGTTTCTGTACCCATTCTTCGTGCAGACATGATAGATGGCGTACGCATGGATACAGATTCTCTAGCCGCAGCGGGCTTAGAGGTTGAAAATGGCAAATATGCTTTTCTACTAGGTAACCGAAAAATTGGTTCTATGATGGGCACAGGAGGAATGGTAGTAATGAACGAAGATACAGACATGGTCAAGCTATTACGCAGAATTGTACAATTTTTCCACCACGAGTCTTGCGGACAATGTACACCTTGTCGCGAAGGTACAGGATGGTTAGAAAAACTGCTCATCAAAATAGATGAAGGAAGGGGAGAGATGAAAGACTTGGATTTACTTTTTAGTATAGCCGAAAATATGGAAGGTAGAACCGTTTGCATGTTAGCCGATGCTGCAGCTTGGCCTGTACGTGCTACTATACTTCGGTTTAGAGAAGAGTTTGAAGCCAAGGTAAAAAACAGCTTATACGCTGTTTCCTAAAAAAGTATGCAAGTGGTAGGTCAGCAGGACTTGCAAAAGCAGCTTTTGCATACAATACAAGAAGGTAGACTTTCGCACGCTAATTTGTTTTGGGGAGGTCCTGGAACAGGCAAGCTGGCAACTTCTTTATGGATAGCACAAACGCTTAACTGCCCTAATCTTACTTCCAAAGGCGCATGCCAAAACTGTCAAAGCTGCCAAAAGATAGCTAAGCTTATCCACCCCGATGTTCATTGGATACTACCAATTTACAAAAGTGAAACAGAAAAAAAACGTACTTCAGAGGATTTTACTACTGAAATAAGAGAGTTTTTGGTTGCACATCATTTCTATCCTTCTTATGCCCAATGGGTAGAAAGGCTAGACGCTTACAATAAGCAAATGGCTATCTATATAGAGGAAATTCGGCAGCTTAAACAAAAAATGAGCTGCACTCCTTTTGAAGGAAATTTCAAAGTTGTGATAATTTGGCATGCGGAAAAAATGCGCACAGAAGCTGCTAATGCTTTCTTGAAATTGCTGGAAGAACCTCCGCCTAAAACAGTGTTTTTGCTCACCGCGCCTACGCCCGAACAAGTTTTACCTACTATCCAATCAAGATGCCAAAGTATTTTCTTTCCTTTGCTCAAAGAGAATGAAATCGCATCTTACCTAATCAACCAACATAAAGTAGACGAGCAAACTGCTTACAAAGCAGCTTTTTTAGCACAAGGTAATCTCAATGAAGCTATTCGGCTAATTACTCAAAACACTCACGTTTTTGATGAACTTGCTCAAGCGTGGTTAAGATCTTGCTACAATGCAAAACTTTTAGATATGCAAGAGGTAAGTGATGCTCTTTCAAAACTCAGCCGTGAAACTCAAAAACACTTTGTACTTTACATGCTACATATTTTGCGTAATGCTGCAATTTCTCATTACGCAGCTGACGAGCTACTTTTTATCCCTGATAATTTGAAGGATTTTGTAGTCAAGTTAGGGAAAACTTTATCTCAACAATCTTTTGAAGACCTGTACCACACGCTTAATCAATCTATGGAATACATTAACAGAAACATTAACAGCAAGATTTTGTATTTAACGCTTTCGGTGCGTATTTCACAAATTTTGGCAAAAAATAAAGCAAAGTAAAAAGTAAACTTTATGAGAATGATTTAATAAGGTTTTCTTTTTGGGCGTGCCCCTTGCTGCGCAAGGGTCGGGGCATTCCGCACTGCGCTTCGCTTCGGTGCTTCGCTA
>JANWVW010000274.1 GCA_025056095.1 Bacteroidia bacterium | reverse complement strand
AAGGTCGGCGTGCTACGGGCTACGTGCGGAATGCCCCGACCCTTGCGCAGCAAGGGGCACGCCCAAAAAATAAAAAATTAAATTACTCTTCCTAACTACATCCAGGCTATGTTTTGGAACCACCGTTTTGTAAATTGCGCTAAATTTATTAAAAATTGTACGCAGATGGTAGGTAGCCATTTCATAGTTTAGCAAAGTAATTATGTCCATTTCTGTAGCTATTATTACCAAAAACGAAGCACATAACATTGTAGAGTGCTTGCGTAGTGTGCAATGGGCATCGGAGATTGTTGTGGTAGACTGTGGGAGTACAGACAACACAGTGGCTCTAGCACAAAGCATGGGGGCAAAGGTATTTTATCGGTCATTTGATACTTTTGGCGACCAAAAACAATATGCTGTTGAGCAATGTTCCAACGAATGGGTACTCTCTCTTGATGCCGATGAACGCATCCCTACTGAATTAGCTAATGAAATTCAAAAAGTTATTCAAAATAATCCAAAACAAAATGGCTTTTATCTTACTCGCGTCAATTTTTTATACGGCAAACGGCTTAAATATGGTGGAGTGGGTAAAGAAAAAATTTTACGCCTTTTTAGAAAAGAGTTTGCTACTTACCAAAGCCGAAGCTTACATGAATACGTTTTTGTAAAAGGAGAAACAGGTTATCTAACACACTACTTTGAACATCATTCTATTCCTACTCTAAACGCACATTGGCAAAAAATTATGGTCTACACAGATATTGAAACTGCCCAAAAACCAAAATACAATTTTTTTAAGTTAGCTATTTTGCCTTGGATAAAATTCATCAAATTGTACGTTTTCAAGCTCGGATTTTTAGATGGCTATGAAGGATATATGTGGGCAAAAATGAGTGCATTATCTCGTACTATAAGGACTTTCAAAGCTTACCAAAAACATAAGTAAATGCGTAATATTGCATACATGGAACAATTAGTCATTTTTACTCCTATTATTACTCCAAGACTAACCTACACCATTCTTGTATGCACAGAGTATTTGAGCCACGTAAAAGTAGAACTTACCGATAATCCGCAGTACTTTTCTACGGTAATGGGAATTAAGTGGAGCTACGGTCAGATTTTTGAAGATGCTTTATGCATATACGCCGATGGACTATTATGGCAAGATAATATCACTGACCAAGATTGGTATCAAGAAGGTCTATTTATATGGCGAACCAAAGATGTTTGTGGGCAATTTCATGTGTCTATTGATATTTTTTCGGCAATATTTTACCTTATTTCAAGATATGAAGAATACTTGCCTTACAACCCAGATATTCACGGGCGAATGCCTGCCCAACAACATACATTGGTCAAGTACAATTTGCATAGAAAAGCTGTGGTACATCACTATTGGGAATTTGTATTAGACGCATCTTTTCGGTTTTTTGGCTATCACATTCCTGTAAAATATCCCGTATACACTGCAAAAGTAACATTTGATTTAGACCATCCTTTTGAGTTTTTGCACAAACCTTACTTAATTAACCTTTACGGCTTTACCAAAGATCTTTACAAACGAGATTGGAAAACCTTTGCGCGCCGTTTCAAAACCTTGTTCGGAAAAGCTACAGACCGCTTTTATACTTTTGAGTACATATTCAAACAACTGCAAATTCATCAAAGATCAAGTATATGGTTTATTTTAGCTAGCCAGCAGCATCCTTTGGACAGCAGACATAATATTGACCAAAAGTTTTATCTCAACTTAATAGATAAAATTATGCAAAATAGTGGCGAAGTAGGTCTGCATGCTTCTTATCTAACAGCAATGGAATATGCTCATTTTTTTACGGAAGGTATTCAGTTCCAAAATATACCTCAACAAGCTCAAGCTTATCCTTATCAAAAGTTATGTAAAGAAAAATTGTCGTTAGAGAAGCTTGTGCCTTATGTAATTACCAAGAATAGACAGCATTTTTTGCGAGTAAAATTTCCTACTACTTATCAAAACTTGATAGAAGCAGGTTTCTTGGAAGATTATTCAGTAGGTTATTTTGACGAAGTTGGATTTAGAGCAGGGATAGCCGTTCCTTATCCATTTTTTGACTTGAAAAAAAATAAAATAGAAAAAAATTTAACCCTGTATCCGCTTGTATGTATGGATATAAGCTTGCAGCAATATTTGCGGTACACGCCCGAGCAAGCAAAGGCAGTTAGTCAGCAGCTTATAGAAGAAGTAAAATCGGTTAATGGTACTTTTATTACACTTTGGCATAATAACAATCTTCACAATGAACAAGAGTGGGCGGGTTGGCGAGAAGTTTTTGAATATCAGCTTTCAATAATGTAGTACAAACTTTTAGTTTTGCAAATTATGTCTTTTTTCAAAGATAAAGTAGTAGTTATCACGGGCGCATCGGATGGAATAGGTGCAGCAATAGCCAAAGCTTTAGCCCAACAAGGCGCTATCTTATCCATTTGTGCAAGAAATGCGGACAAATTAAATCAAACGGCTGCTGTATGCAGAAATTTAGGGGCAAGAGCTGTGTTAGCTATTCCTACAGATGTAAGCCAAATAGAACAGTGTAAAAACTTTATAGAACAAACGCTTAACACATTTGGAACCATTCATATTCTTATCAATAATGCAGGAATTTCTATGCGAGCTTGCTTTTTGGATACGGAAATTAGCGTAATTGAAAAAGTAATGAATGTAAATTTTTGGGGATCGGTGTATTGTACAAAATTTGCTTTACCAGAGTTGATTAAAAATCAGGGTTCAATAGTAGTAGTGTCTAGTGTAGCTGGTTTCAAAGGATTACCTGCGCGCACAGGCTATTCGGCATCTAAGTTTGCTTTGCATGGTTTTTTTGAAAGTTTGCGTTGTGAACTTTTACCTGACAATGTTCATGTATTGATAGCTTGCCCTGGATTTACAAATACGAATATCCGAAATACTGCCCTTACAGCCACGGGCGAGATGCAAAAAGAAACTCCCTTAGATGAAAGCAAGCTTATGCCTGCTGAAACTGTAGCTAAAGCTATTTTGCGTGCTATTGAAAAGCGTAAGCGTACTATTGTGCTAACCGTAGAAGGTAAGCTAACCGTTTGGCTAAATAAATTTTTTCCTAAATTTATTGACAAAAAAGCTTATCAGAAGTTATCTAGTGAACCTAACACACCGTTAAAAAAGTGGAAGTAGAGATTGTAAGGTCTAAGATAGTTTAATTTTTTTTGGGCGTGCCCCTTGCTGACGCAAGGGTCGGGGCATTCCGCACTGTGCTTCGCTTCGGTACTTCGCTAC
>JANWVW010000273.1 GCA_025056095.1 Bacteroidia bacterium | reverse complement strand
TTGGATGAGGTAAATAAGGTCAAGTTGAGGGTATTGAGGGAGTGTTATTCAATTGCGTGAGGGGCATGGAGCATGCCCGCAAGGGCAGTACGAAGCGTAGCGAAGTACCGAAGCGAAGCGCAGTGCGGAATGCCCCGACCCTTGCGCCAGCAAGGGGCACGCCCAAAAAAATCAAGCTAAAATAGTTTCAAAAATCTTAATATGCCCAAGCATAAAGAGCTGTCCATTCAGTACTTTTTAAGGATTGAGTAATTTTGCCACTTAAAACTATGCTTATCTCTCGAAGAGAGTTTTTATCTCAATGTAACGCGCTATTGACAGGGGCAATAGCTTTGCCTTATCTTCGCATACAAGAAAAAACTTTACTCTACAAAATTACTCATGCTAAAGTATTCTATCAAGGAAAATGGCAAATTCTAACCATTGGTATAAATGAAGCAGGTAGAATTGTCCTTGATGGAGTAGAACACTACACTGCCAAGCATACATACAATGCTCAAAATTACGTTCTATCCCCAGGTTTTATTGATATTCTTTGCGATAACAGTACCAATCCTGAACGCACCTATCTTATCGTAGAAAAGTATAAAATCACGGATGGAGTTACCACTGCTCTGCAAATGCATGGTGGACAACACGAAATTAAAACATATTATTCTACCTTTGAACAAAAGCCACATTACGTGAACTATGGAGTATCCACTAAAATAATGAATATCCGCAACCAATATTCTACGCTGGCATCACGATGTAAAAAAGTAGAACAGTGCTTAGAAGAAGGCGCCTTAGGCGTATCTCATAGTATTGAATATCAGCCTACTCCATTTGAAGAGCTTTTGGAATACGCAAAAATTGCTTACAAGTACAATAGAACTTTCTTTTTGCATCTTCGTTACTCTTCAAAAGAAAAAGAATTAGAAGGTATAAAAGAAGCAATTGCTTTGGCAGAGCGCACAGGTGTGCGCATCCACATTGATCACTTACATTCCACAGGTGGAACGTACAACATGCCACAAGCTTTGGCACTTATTCGCGCAGCTATTGAAAAGGGCTTACAGATTACCGTGTGCGTATATCCGTATTCCTATTGGGCAACTTACCTTCATTCCAAACGATTTGATTCAGGTTGGCAAGAAAGATACGGCTTAGACTACCAAGATTTACAAGTAGTAGGTACAGAAGAACGCTTAACCGCAGAAAGCTTTGCAAAGTATCGTAAAACTGTCAAATTAGTTGCTGTACCCGAAGGAACTCTACCTTTGGATAAAACCGTGGATTTAGCTTTGAAAGAAGATTTTTGTATGATAGGTTCAGATGGCGGAATAGAAAGTGAACCTCGGGCAAATTCACATCCACGTGGAGCAGGTTGTTTTGCTACTAGTATCAGGCACGGCTTGAAAATAGGTATCCCCTTAGAGAAAATGATTGAAAAAATGACCATTTTACCTCAAAAGGTGGTTCCGCAACCCCTGGCAGATAGAGCAAGAATAGTAGATGGCGCTTGGGCGGATATCGTACTGTTTGACCCTCAAACTATCAACGGCAAAGCTACCGTGTCTAATCCTAATCAATTTTCAGAAGGTATTATTGCAGTTTGGGTAAACGGTACATTGAGTTACGAAAAAGGCAATTTACTGCAAAAACAAGGCAAAGCAATTATTTGGGAATAGACATCTCATTTGTGTCAAAACAGACAATTTTGTTAGATTTGCTTATCAAACTCTATTTTGACGGCAATGTTCAAATACATACTCAAACGTATTTTGCTTTTTATACCTACTTTAATTGTCATTTCGTTAGTTTCTTTTGTGATTAGCTTGAATGCCCCAGGCGACCCTGTTGAAATTATGATGCAAGGCAGCGTAGATGCTCAAAATACAAATTACGAAATTAGCGAAAGGCAGTACTTGCAAAAGCGTCATGAGTTAGGTTTAGATTTACCTGTATTCTATTTTGCGGTAGCTAGCATGGCTATGCCCGATACTCTTTACCGCGTACATAAGCCAAATGAGCGCAAAATGTTAAAAAAAATGATAGCCGAGTATGGAAATTGGCAAGCCATCCATAGCTACTTTTTAAGCCTTAAAAACCTGCAAACTGCTTTTCTCAAAACTATGCCCACTGATGAAAAAGCCCAAGAATTATACACTAAAATTCAAATTAAAATGCTTGAACTCAAATCTAACTATGAGCGTAAATACATTCTCATTCATCTTGACACTTTACAAAACCTATTCAAAAAGCATCCTGACTTTTTGCCCTGTTTAGCTCATTTAGACGTTCTCAAAAACAAAATTAACTACGTACATGAGCATAGCCAAAAGTGGAAAAATTACATTCCTGTAATACATTTTTACGGCTTGAATAATCAATATCATCGGTGGCTACTTCGTTTTATCAAGGGGGATTTTGGTTATTCTTATCAAGACAAAAGACCTATACGAGAGAAAATTCCCGAAGCTTTGCGCTGGTCTATTGTAATTAGTTTTATTTCTATCGTAATTGCGTATTCTATTTCTGTGCCTTTGGGCGTTCATTCAGCGGTACATAGAAATTCTGTATCTGACAAAATTGCTACTGTGGCGGTTTTTACTTTGTATTCTCTACCACCTTTTTGGACTGCTACTATGTTGATTATCTTTTTTGCAGGGGGAGATTACTTGAATTGGTTTCCTGCTAGTGGTGTGCAGGATATTACTCACAGCAAGGACTGGCCTTTACTCAAACGTTTAAATGATTGGATTTGGCACTTGTTTTTACCTATATTTTGTGTAACTTATACTTCATTTGCGTTTATTAGCAGGCAGATGCGCGTAGGAATGTTAGAAAACATTCAGCAAGATTATATCCGTACTGCCCGAGCTAAAGGTTTACCTGAAAGTAAGGTAATATGGAAGCATGCTTTTAGAAACTCTATCATACCCATTATTACACTGTTAGGAAATATTTTGCCTTCTTTGGTCAATGGTTCGGTAATTATTGAAACTATATTTTCCATTCCAGGGATGGGCAAATTAAGTTTCAGTGCTATTCATGCACGGGATTATCCTACTATTGTAGCTGTTTTTACTTTGAGTGGTACTTTGACCTTAGTAGGCATGCTCCTTTCAGACATACTGTATGCGTTAGTGGATCCGAGGATATCTTACTCTAAAAAATAGGAGATTTTTTCGCATGAAGGACAGTTATCGAAAAGTTAGTTTTTATTTTTTTGGGCGTGCCCTTGCCCACACTTCGCTTGCGCTTGTGTGGGCAAGGTCGGCGTGCTTCGGGCTACGCTCAC
>JANWVW010000272.1 GCA_025056095.1 Bacteroidia bacterium | reverse complement strand
GAAGCGCAGCGAAGTACCGAAGCGAAGCGTAGTGCGGAATGCCCCGACCCTTGCGCAGCAAGGGGCACGCCCAAAAAGCAATCTTAAACTACAAAAATTCCTTCGCTAAACCAATAAAAGCACTGTAATAGGTCAAAAAAAACTATTTTTGCTTACACAAAGTTGTGTGCATATATGCGAGCTGCTATTATTTTAATGTTCGTTTTAGTAGGAGTGATTTTAGTTACAGCAGTCATTGTTTCCCCACAAATTGGAGCGCAGGCAATATTAGTACCTCAACGCATTACACCAAATACTATCCGCGAACACGAACGAGTGTACGAACGTGCCTTTTTCATGCACCCCAAAGAAGCTAAACTTGATGCAGAAGAGGTTGAAATTATTTCCCGAAGCCCACTTCCTTATGCTTTACCTGCCGATAGTGTAGTTAAACTCAAAGGATGGTTCACAAAAACAAAAAAAGATACCACAGGTAAAACCTTAATTATTTTGCACGATGTAGGTCAAAGTAAATGGAACTTGATTTCTATGGCAAAATACTACGATAGTTTAGGATACAACACTCTGCTTGTAGACCAACGTGCACACGGACTAAGTACAGGTAAATTCTGCACCTACGGATACCACGAAAAATATGACGTACTGGCAATGATAAAATACCTCAAACAAAGAAAAGAAGTCAAAAGTATTGGTATTTTAGGGCTTTCTATGGGCGCTTCCATTGCTATACAAGCTGCTACTATGGATACTAACATTAAAGCCCTAGTGTTGCAAAATCCTTACAAAGACTTGCGTTCAGCGACGCGGGACTATGGGCGAAAAATACTTAGCGTTCTAAGCGATATCATGTACCCCCTTGTGGCTAAAGCCACAGAAAAACAAGCTAAATTCAAAATGAATGAGGTAGATATAGTCCGAGATATTAAAAAAGTGCGCGTTCCTACCCTCTTTATTCTATCAGAAAATGACACAGATGTGCCTTTTGCAAGAAGTAATTATGTATATTTGAATGCAAATAATCCCAAAACTCTGTGGAAAGTGCCTAACGCTGGACACTTCAACATTTTACACCTATCTGCTAAAACCTATTTTGCCAAAACAGATTCTTTTTTCAAAAAGTATCTATAAAGCCTATGTCATACATTCTTTTTGAAGACCACAGCGCTGTCAGCCTACTACCTTTGACTGCTTTGAAACCTGTGTATCACCTTCGTATCGGAATAGATACTATCATTGAAAAATGGCATCGTTATTTTGGCGAAACCCTTTGTACTACTTGCAGAAGCTACCTTTTTCAAAAGTATGGAAAACTTACTGCTACTCCTTCCACATTAGTTAATGGGAAGTTTATTCCTACGCGCAAACTAGTCTACCACATTAAACAGTTAAAACCTAATCAGGCTTTAATTTATCAAGAGGAAATTGTAGCAGCAAATGTTCCTACTGAATTTTTTCATCAAGACTTGCAACAAACCTTACCCAAAGGAATGTTCTACCATTTTGAAAAGATAGAATACACAGAAGAGCCTTTGATTTATATTCATTATCCTTGGGACCTCTTTACACACAATCACAAAGTAATAATACAGGATTTTAATGACCTTGTGCCAAGAGATTATATTCCTGTACCTGTGGACCCTTATACTCGCATGTACGAACCTGAAAACATTTACATAGAAAAGGGCGCAAAAGTCTATGCAGCAGTATTAAATGCTTCCGAAGGACCTATCTACATTGGTAAAAATACGGAAATTATGGAAGGAACCGTAATAAGAGGTCCTTTTGTGTTATGTGAAGGTTCAGTCTTAAAAATGGGCGCTAAAATGTATGGGGATACCACAATAGGTCCATATTGTAAAATAGGGGGCGAAGTAAGCAACAGTATTTTTATGAGCTACTCTAATAAAGCACATGATGGCTATGTAGGCAATTCAGTAATTGGCAGTTGGTGTAATTTAGGTGCAGATACAAATACTTCTAACCTAAAAAACAATTACAGCAAAATCAACGCTTGGAACTATGAAAAACAAGGTGTTATTGCTACAAACCTTCAATTCTGCGGTTTAATCATGGGCGATCATTCTAAATCAGGTATAAATACCATGTTCAACACAGGAACCGTAGTAGGTGTAGGTTGCAATGTGTTTGATGCTGCTTTTCCGCCCAAGTATATTCCCGATTTTTCTTGGGGCAGCGCAGCATCTTTTCAAAGGTATGATATAGAAAAACTTATAGACACAGCCCGAGCTATGTACCAACGACGCAACCTAACTTTAACCGAAGAAGAAATTGCAATCTTAAAATATTGGTATAACATAACGAAGTAACCGCACTATTCGTATTCTGCTTTTGTATTTTTTGCAAAAATTGCTATTCAAAAGTCAATATTTTTCTACTTTTGCACCCATTCAGCAGTTAAATTATGGCATACGGACTATTAAAAGGTAAAAAAGGCATCATATTTGGTGCTTTGGACCCAAGCTCTATTGCGTGGAAAGTAGCTGAAAAAGCTTATTCCGAAGGCGCAGAAATTTTACTTACAAATGCTCCTGTGGCTATGCGCTTAGGTAAAATCAAAGAGCTAGCTGAAAAATGTCAAACCGAAGTTATACCCGCAGATGCAACAAGCTTAGATGACCTTAAAAAGCTTATGGAAGCAGCTAAGCAAAAGTTTGGTAAAATTGATTTTATGCTGCACTCTATTGGCATGTCTCCTAACATTCGCAAAAATAAACCCTATAATGATTTAGACTACGACTTTTATTACAAAACGCTCGATATTTCTGCTATTTCTTTGCATAAAATGCTGCATGTAGCAGAAAAAACAGAGGTACTCAATCGCAACGCTAGCATAGTAGCTTTGACTTACATTGCAGCGCAGCGCATTTTTTCTAAGTATTCCGACATGGCAGATGCCAAGGCCTTGTTAGAGTCTATTACTCGCAGTTATGGATATAGATTGGGGGTAAGTTTAGGGGTAAGGGTAAACACAGTGTCTCAATCTCCTACAAGAACTACGGCAGGCTCAGGTATAGAGGGTTTTGAGGAGATGTTTCAATATGCTGACAAAATGTCCCCATTAGGTAATGCTACTGCGGAGGACTGTGCCGATTTTTGTGTGGTTCTGTTCAGTGATTTGACACGTAAGATTACAATGCAAAACATTTATCATGATGGAGGTTTTAGCAAAATGGGGGTTAGTGATGCGATTATAGAGGAGTATATTCAAAAACGATAAATTTTCTATTTTTTGGGCGTGCCCTTGTGGGCGTTTCGCTGCGCTCATGCCCACAAGGTCGGCGTGCTGCGGGCTACGCTAACG
>JANWVW010000271.1 GCA_025056095.1 Bacteroidia bacterium | reverse complement strand
GCGTTAGCGAAGCACCGAAGCGAAGCGCAGTGCGGAATGCCCCGACCCTTGCGTTAGCAAGGGGCACGCCCAAAAAACAAATCATAGCTTAAAATTTTATTTTCTATGCTGCCCATTACGCTTAACTCAATTTGATATAAGCCCGTTTTTTATCCTAAATGTCTATTTTTGCTATTTTTGCGGATATGAAACAAATTACTTTGCTTAGCTTAGTAGTGCTAAGCCTTTTCGCAGCTTGTCATAAAGCACCGAAACGGAAAATATACAACAAATCCCAAAGAATTGAAACAAAACAACAAAAAGAAATCCGACTTAGCAACCAAGATAGCGTAGGTACATATATTATCCACCTTAAAAATGCCGTACAGGGGACTAACTTATACACAGTTTATATCTCTGACAGCATCACTAAAAATATGGTTGCTTCATTGAGAGATAACGACGTAGTGTATATAGATGAAGTCAGCACACAAATTATTGATAATCGAGTAAGTTTTTTCCTAAAAGGCACAGACCAAGGTACAAAAATCAGGCATCATGAGCTTTTTTTATACGTACCTCAACAAGGTGAATTTGTAGAAGCTACAATCAAAGAAGAAATAAGCAGTCAAAAGTTTACTCTCACTTCTGAAACTTATACAAAATTAAAATCAAAAGCAGCACGGCAATTTATGCAAGAGAAAATCAAGTCCATGTTTCCGAACTTATCTGTCGTTGCACCAAGTTTCAAACCTATTGAAAGGAACTTGGCTTAGAGCAAGTATTGGTGTTTGTATTTATCGTATTTTTGCCCAAACCTAACACCGATATGAACTTAAAACAAATTTTGCTGCAAAAAATTCAGCAGCGCGGGGGCTGGGTTAATACACACGCCCACTTTGATAGAGCATATACTTTGGACAAAGAGTCCTTTAAGTTTGTCTATGCACCTTTGCGGCAAAAATGGGATATTGTAGACAAGGTAAAACGTGAATCTACCGTAGAGCAAATTTACACAAGAATGGTAAAAGCTACTGAACACATGCTTAATCAAGGTGTACAGGCTATAGGTACGTTCATAGATGTGGATGACGTAGTAAAAGATAAATCTATTAAAGCTGCGCAGATGCTTAGGGACAACTATGGTAAAGATGTAAAAATCAAGTTCATGAATCAAACTTTGAAAGGTGTGCTTTCCAAAGAAGCCCGCGAATGGTTTGATATAGGCGCTGAATTTGTGGATATTATTGGAGGATTACCTGCAAAAGATGCAGGGCGTGAAGCCGAACATTTAGATGTACTACTAGAAACAGGAAAAAGATTAGGTAAAATGGTTCATGTCCATGTAGATCAACTTAACACAGATGAAGAGAAAGAAACAGAGCTTTTAGCTCGCAAAACGATTGAACACGGTATGCAAGGGCGCGTAGCAGCTATACATTGCATTTCTGTAGCCGCTCATCCTAAGGCGTATAGAGAACATGTATATCAGCTTTTGCGCGAAGCTCAAATTATTGTCATTGCTTGTCCTATTGCCTGGATTGATCATCCTCGTACAGAGCGTTTAAGTCCCACTCATAGCGCTGTTACGCCCGTAGATGAACTCATCCCCGCAGGAATACGTGTAGCCCTTGGAGTAGATAACATTTGCGATGTCTATAAACCTTTTGCAGATGGCGACATGTGGATGGAATTAAAACTTTTGTTAGAATCCTGTAAATTGTACGACCTAGATGCCCTTGCCGATATTGCCACTACAAATGGACTGAGAGCCTTAGATATTGCTGTATAACCACCTCAATTTTAATGGATTATCCTGTACTTACCTTAAAACCAGGTAAAGAAAAGTCTTTACTCAACAGGCATATTTGGGTTTTTTCAGGCGCAGTACAAACACCACCTAACGACCTTCAAGAAGGTCAGTTAGTACAAGTCTACACTGCTACAGGTCAGTTTTTGTGCGTGGGGCACTACTATCCAGGCACAATCATGGTACGCGCCTTGAGCTTTGAAAAAGTCCCGATAAACTTAGCTTTTTGGCAGCAAAAAATATATTCAGCTTACAATATCAGAAAGCAGCTAGGCTTAACGAAGAACCTTGATACAAATGCATATCGTTTAATTCACGCCGAAGGGGATGGCATACCTGGCTTAATAGCAGATGTGTATGGCAATAACATTGTACTACAAGTACAACTAAAAGGTATTGCTGCCCATTTGCCCGAAATAGTAGAAGTATTAAGTCATCTGTATCCTAACTTACAATGCGTATATACTATGTTTGTATATGATGAAAGTCAGAACAGGTATATGTGGGGCGATAAGCCAAAAGATAAAGTCATCATTCGGGAAAATGGACATTCTTTCTACGTAGATTGGGAAAATGGGCAAAAAACAGGCTTTTTCATTGATCAAAGAGAGCATCGCAAATTGGTTGCTTCATACTGTCAAGACAAAAGTGTTTTGAATGCGTTTTCATATAGTGGAGGTTTTTCAGTGTATGCTTTGAAGGCAGGGGCACGTTTAGTTCATTCGGTAGATAGTGCCAAAAAAGCAATTAAAGAGTGTGAAGAAAACATATACCTTAATTTTGGTAATACAGAGCGGCATCAAAGTATTGTAGCCGATTGTTTTGACTACTTAAAAAACATGAATCATGAGTACGATGTGATTATTCTTGATCCGCCTGCTTTTGCTAAGCATCTCCGTTCTGTCAAAAATGCTTCTATTGGATACAAACAAATTAACTTACAAGCTTTACGGCGCATCCGCAAAGGTGGAATATTAGCTACCTTTTCTTGTTCCCAAGTGGTTGATAAGCAGCTTTTTAGAAAAATTATATTTAGCGCCGCAGTAGAATCAAATAGAAAAGTGCAAATTTTACACCAATGCACACAACCTGCTGATCATCCTGTCAATATCTATCACCCTGAAAGTGAGTATCTTAAAGGTTTGATATTATACGTAGAGTAAGCAAGTTAGCCAAATAGATAAATAGACAATTTTGTAACAGCTTGTTTGACAAAGCTTTGTATATGTTTGTTTGAAAAAATTGACATTTTACTCTTGACAAGAACAAAAATTCATATTATTTTTGCACTTGCTTTTCATGCGGTTTCGGGCGCGTAGCTCAGTTGGTTTAGAGCATCTGCCTTACAAGCAGAGGGTCGGGGGTTCGAATCCCTCCGCTCCCACGAAGAAATAGAGTAGAGTAAAGCACTAAACTGAGTAGGTTTAGTGCTTTTTATTTTAGATTTGAAAAAATAATTTCATTTTTTGGGCGTGCCCCTTGCTGAAGCAAGGGTCGGGGCATTCCGCACTGCGCTTCGCTTCGGTACTTCGCTGC
>JANWVW010000270.1 GCA_025056095.1 Bacteroidia bacterium | reverse complement strand
CGTAGCCCGTAGCACGCCGACCTTGTGGGCATGAGCGCAGCGAAATGCCCACAAGGGCACGCCCAAAAAAATTAAAATTTAGCCTTTTTCATTAAGTCAAAAAATTAAAGCCGTAAAACCTAAATGTACAAATAAGGTTTCCAGTCTTCGTGAATGGTCGTAAATTCACGTAAAAACATAAGATAATTAGGCTTGAATGGGCGGCGCAAAAGCTTCATACCTGCTTCACTTAAAAGCAAATCACCTTTCTTATGATTGCACTTGCGGCAAGCCGTTACACAATTTTCCCAACTATCTGTACCTCCCCTTGAACGAGGAATAATGTGGTCAATGGTCAAGTCTTGCTTACTCCCACAATACTGACAAGTGTTATTATCCCGCCTAAATATATTCTGCCGTGATAGTATGACCTTCTTATACGGCATCAGGATGTAACGAAACAAACGTATAATCGAAGGCATAGGATAAGTGGTATTAACTGTGTGGATAACTCTGTCCTTGCACTCTGATACTATTTCAGCTTTTCCTAAAAATACTAACACTATTGCTCTCTCTACCGAGCAAATGCTTATAGCTTGATAGTCCTGATTAAGCACTAAAACCTTGCCATACATAACGAATCAACGACAAAATTTAATCATGGTTGGTTAATAAAAAAAATTTGCTGTATTTCGCAGTTTCGCACAGCTAATATACGAAAAAAATAAATAGTATTCAAAAAAGGTAAATTATTTTATTGTAAAGTTTATGAAAAAGGCATATTTATTCCCTGGTCAAGGGTCGCAGTTTTGCGGCATGGGCAAAGACTTGTATCAAAGGTCTGAAATTGCACGTAAGCGTTTTGAACAAGCTGACCAAATATTAGGGTTCAGTTTATCTCAAATTATGTTTGAAGGCACAGCAGAAGATTTGAAACAAACACGAGTTACTCAACCTGCTATATTTTGCCATTCTGTAATTCTTGCAGAGGTTTTAGAAATTCAACCTGATATGGTTGCAGGACACAGTTTAGGAGAATTTTCGGCTTTGGTGGTCAGCAAGGTATTTTCTTTTGAAGAAGGATTGAGATTAGTAAGCTTACGTGCCCAAGCTATGCAGCAAGCTTGCGACGTTGAACCTAGCACAATGGCTGCTATTTTGGGACTATCCGATGAAAAAGTAGAAGAAATTTGCCGTAGTATCACGGACACTATAGTTGTACCTGCAAACTACAATTCTCCTGGGCAATTGGTAATATCAGGGACAATAAAAGGGGTTGAAAAAGCCATAGAACTTTGCAAAGCTGCAGGGGCTAAGCGCGCAGTTCAATTGCCTGTTAGCGGTGCTTTTCATAGCCCACTGATGGAATCTGCCCGCGCCCAACTTGCACAAGCTATTGAAAAAACAACCTTTAATGCTCCCATTTGTCCTGTATATCAAAATGTTTCCGCCAAAGCTGAAACAGATCCTGCCATAATCCGCCAAAATTTATTAGCCCAATTGACTGCACCTGTAAAATGGACACAGTCTATTCAAGCTATGGTAGCCGATGGCGCCACAGAGTTTATTGAAATAGGTCCTGGAAAAGTGCTGCAAGGCTTAGTTAAAAGTATTGCTCCTGAAATTCCTCGTTCAGGTTTTGAAAAATTACCTGAATAAAGTCTATTTTTGTCAAAAAATATGATTGTTTTGGAAAGCGTTACCAAAATATACGGCAAACAAATTGCCGTTGACAATATCTCTTTTACGGTTCAACAAGGTGAAATTTTAGGATTTTTAGGTCCTAATGGTGCAGGAAAGTCTACTACAATGAAAATGATTACAACTTATTTGACCCCCACAGCGGGTAAAATTACAGTTTGCGGATTAGACACTCAAACTCAATATATGCAGGTGCGCGAAAAAATAGGCTATTTACCTGAACATAACCCCCTGTATTTAGATATGTATGTCAAGGAATATCTTTTGTTTGTGGCAAAGATCAATCACATTCCTCGTAGAGAGGTGCGCTCGCGTATCGCAGAAATGATAGAAATATGCGGTCTAACCAAAGAACAACACAAAAAAATTGGAATGCTCTCCAAAGGCTATAGGCAGCGAGTAGGCTTAGCTCAAGCCCTGATTCACAAGCCCGACGTACTCATCTTAGATGAACCTACCACAGGACTAGACCCAAATCAGATTATTGAAATTCGTAACCTTATCAAAGAAGTTGGAAAAGAGAAAACAGTAATTTTTTCTACACACATTCTTTCAGAAGTTGAAGCTATTTGCGACAGAGTAGTTATTATCAATGAAGGAAAAATTGTAGCTAACGATACTTTGACGAACTTAAAACAAGGACTATCGGCACAAAACTACATTGAATTGGTAGTAGACTCCCAAAAACCTATTGATGTTCAAGATTTTGAGGGATTAGTTCATGTAACTAAATTAGAACGCATCAATGAGAATGTGCTACATTTATTTACACAAAATCATAAGGAAGCTGCAAAAGAATTGTTTGACCGTTGTGTACAAAAAGGATACGTAGTTATTTCTATTGGTCAGCATGAAAAGAGCATAGAGAGCTTGTTTAAGGTGTTAACGCAAAGTAGTAGATCTGAATAAGAAAAAGACACAGTTTAGTCCCAAGATTTTTGAGCTATATAGCTTTGGGAGTGCTCAATTACTTCGCCCAATCTGCACTCTAGTGTTCTGAAAGGATGCCTTTTTAAGATAGAATAGTCATGGGTAGCCAATATAATTGCTGTGCCCATTTTATGGATATTGAGCAAAATTTGAATAATTTCTTTGGATACTTCGGGATCAAGATTGCCTGTAGGTTCGTCGGCTATAATAAGTACAGGGTCGTTAATTAAAGCTCGGGCGATAACGACACGCTGCTGCTCACCCCCTGATATCTCATGGGGATAGGATAAAGCCCTTGCAGAAAGTCCTACCATCATCAACACTTGGGATATCTTGTTTTTGATTTTTACACTGTCTGTCCAGCCCGTAGCGCGTAAAGCAAATTCTATGTTTTCGCTTACATTTCTATCAGGTAAAAGTTGAAAGTCTTGAAAAATAATACCTAGCTTTCTGCGCAAATAAGGTATATCACTTTTTTTAATATTTTTGACATCAAACCCGGCTACTTTGACTTCCCCTTGGGTAGGTTTGAGTTCGCCGTATAACATTTTTAGAATAGAGCTTTTTCCTGAACCTGTTCTGCCAATCACGTAGCAGAATTCTCCTTTGTTGAGGGTAAAGCTGACGTTTTTTAATATACTACGCCCTTTTATATCAATGCTTACCTGACTGACTTGTACGACAGGTTCTTCAGAAAACATACTTCAACTTAACTTTAAGTAACTAAGCTTGCCGTATTCTAAATTTTTTATAAATTCTTT
>JANWVW010000269.1 GCA_025056095.1 Bacteroidia bacterium | reverse complement strand
CAGTACGAAGCGCAGCGAAGTACCGAAGCGAAGCGCAGTGCGGAATGCCCCGACCCTTGCGCAGCAAGGGGCACGCCAATAACATATCCTCAAAAACAAAAAATAATTGGCGGCCTGCCCAAAACAAAACCGCCAAAAAACTTTTAACAGTACTATTTATTTTTTAGGTGCTGCCCCTGCAGCTACCATAGCACGAGTAGCAATTACACTCACAACAGGAATAGATTTGTTATGTAAAATTTCTATGTTTTCCATTTTTATGTCTCCTACGCGTATAGACTTACCTACGTCTAAATCAGTAATGTCTATAGCAATAGTAGAAGGCATATACTTAGGCAGTGCTTTTACTTTGAGTTTGCGCATTTTAGGTAATAGCTTCCCTCCCTTGCTTACCCCCACACTACGACCTGTAAAAGATACAGGAATTTCCATAGTAATTTTTTTATTATCACTGATTTCCAGAAAGTCTGCATGGATAATTTCATTAGTTACAGGATGAAACTGCACTTCTTTTAAAATAGTGCGCAAAGTTTGATTACCTATCTGAATATCCACAAACTTAACTTGTGGGGTATAAACAATTTGTCTAAAATTAAGCCAATGTGTAGCAAAATGGATAGGTTCAGGGCGTACGCCGTATACTACACATGGAACATTACCTTGGCTGCGCAGAGCTTTTACTTCTTTCTTTCCTGTACTCCGTAGAGTACCTGTAATTGTTAATACTTCCATACCACTTTAATCAATAAATAATGAACTGATAGATTCATGATGTATAATGTTACTGATTGCTTTGGCAAATATTGGTGCAATATTAAGGACTTTAAGTTTATCAAAAAGCTTAATGTTTGGTACAGTGTTAGTAACTACAAGCTCTTCCATTGCTGACTGTGTAATTCGTTCTACTGCATTACCTGAAAGTAAGGCGTGTGTAGTGCATGCTCTTACAGACCTTGCACCTTTTTCTATTAAGATTTCAGTGGCTTTGCAAAGTGTATTAGCCGTATCGCAAATGTCATCTACCAATACCACATTTTTACCTTTTACATCTCCAATCACTTCCATAGAAGCAACTTCATTAGCGCGTACGCGGTATTTGTCAATTAAGACCATTTCTGCTTTAAGGTGCTTAGCGTACAATCGGGCACGACCTACTCCCCCTACATCTGGAGCAGCAATGGTTAGATTTTCTAATCCCAAGCTTTGCAGATAAGGTAAAAATACAGCTGTGGCATTGAGGTGATCGAGAGGAATGTCAAAAAAACCTTGAATTTGTCCTGCGTGTAGGTCCATTGTCATTACACGAGAAGCTCCTGCGGAAGTGAGCATGTTTGCAATGAGTTTAGAAGCTATGGATACGCGCGGTTTATCTTTTCTATCTTGGCGTGCGTATCCGAAGTAGGGAATCACTACGTTGATAGTTTTGGCAGAGGCTCTGCGAACTGCATCAATGGTTAGAAGTAACTCCATTAAATTATCCGCAGGCGCTACTGTGGATTGAATAATAAAAGTGTCATGCCCACGAACAGATTCGAGTATGTTAGGTTGTATCTCTCCATCTGAAAAGCGGACTATCTCATATTTAGCTAAATGTGCTCCGTAGTGGGCTGCAATATCTTCAGCCAATTGTCGTGAAACTGTACCTGCAAAGAATTTGACATATTCAGACATGACACTACTTGAATAAAATAAAAAAGTTGCCCGAGGAAGATTCGAACTCCCACAAGCAGAACCAAAATCTGCGGTCCTACCATTAGACGATCGGGCAAACTTTCTGTTAGAATTGCGGTGCAAAAATAGTATGAGTTATCAAACTTGTCAAGAGGATTGGTTGATTTTTTTACTAAACCGTTGTTAATCAGTACATAAAAATTTTTTCTTTTGGCATAACGAAAGTTAAAATAGTACTTGCAACAGCAGCCATACATTTAGTCCAATAATAACGCTTGCTGCTAAAATAGATAAAATTGTAATTCCTTTTGAGTTTTTGAACTTGCCCATGTATCTTTCAGAAGAAGTGAATTGTATCAGCGGAATAATAGCAAAAGGTAACTGCATAGATAGCACTACTTGACTAAATATAAGCAAATCTTTACTTCCTTTTTCTCCTTTCAATATGACCATAATAATGGCAGGCACAATAGCTATAGCGCGAGTAATTAAACGGCGCTGCCATTTTTTTAGTCGTAAATTTAGAAATCCTTCCATTACAATTTGTCCTGCCAAAGTACCTGTATAAGTCGAGCTTTGTCCTGAAAAAAATAAAGCCATAGCAAAAGCAGCTGCTGCGGCACCGCCCAAGGTTCTGTTGAGCATTACATGCGCTTGGGTCAGTTCATCTACTACTGTGCCTTGCTTGTAAAATACTGTTGCAGCCACAATCAAAATAGATGCGTTGATGAATAAAGATGCATTCAAAGATAACACCGTGTCTATAACGTTAAATTTGATAGCTTCCTTTATGCTTTTTGCGTTTTTCGTGATACTGCGAGTTTGTACCAAACTAGAATGTAAATACAAATTATGGGGCATGACCGTAGCGCCTAATATCCCAATAGCAACGTACAGTGCTTCTTTACTTAGTTTTGAAGGGACAAATCCCGATGCAATCTCTGTTACATTCGGTTTGGCAAGGTAAAGTTCAATAATAAAGCAAGAAAATATGCTTAAAACTAAAACTGTAATAATGGCTTCTAAAACTCTGATACCCCAATTTTGCAGTAAAAGTAAAAGCAGTACATCCAGAGAAGTAACTATAACAGCAGTAAGCAAATCTAATCCGAATAGTAGCTTTAAGCCTAAGGCACACCCTAATACTTCTGCTAAATCGCAAGCAATAATGGCTATTTCGCACAAGATCCACAACATCAAAGATACAGGTTTGGCATAGTAGTCTCTACAAGCTTGGGCAAGATCTTTTTGAGCCACTATACCTAATTTTATAGTCAGGCTTTGTAGCAAAATAGCCATTAAATTTGAAAGTAGCATAATCCACAGGAGTTGGTAGCCAAATCTCGATCCACCTTCAATTCCTGTAGCCCAGTTTCCAGGGTCCATGTAGCCGATACTGACCAGTATTCCGGGACCCATAAAAGCAAACATTTTTCTCAAAAAGCCTACTTTTTGAGTGCTTACTGTGCTATTAAACTCTGACAGAGAGAGATATGTACTTACAGCCGAAGGTTTTTGCCACATACAAAATAAATTTTCGGCAAATCTAAAAAATAATTTTTACTTATCCAAAAAGGAATGTTTTATTTAATTTTTTCTTTTGGGCGTGCCCTTGTGGGCATTTCGCTGCGCTCATGCCCACAAGGTCGGCGTGCTACGGGCTACGCTATCGCTTCGGTGCTACGCTTCGCTCCGCACTGGGCTAA
>JANWVW010000268.1 GCA_025056095.1 Bacteroidia bacterium | reverse complement strand
AGCGCAGCGAAGTACCGAAGCGTTAGCGTAGTGCGGAATGCCCCGACCCTTGCGTCAGCAAGGGGCACGCCCAAAAAGAAAAACAGGTTCAACCTATAAAAGCTGAACCTGTTGAATAGAATTAAACTATACGCCTAAAAATTTGCCCTTACAGCAAGATAAAGGTTTCTGCCCGGAGCAGAAATACCCGAAGCAAAATGCCTATAATGCGTGTCCAGTATATTCTCTAATCCTGCTTGCAAGTTTACATACTTGTAAACTTGATACTGCGTACGGATATTCAAAGTAAACCAACCAGGCATGCCATTAGGAGTAGCATATTGGAGGTTATCCTCACCCACAGGACTATAATCCCTCAACAACTTTGGTCCGTTAAACAAAGTAAAGAACTCACCTTTGAAGCGGTTTAAGTTCAACTGAAATCCTACTCTACCATACACAGGAGGAATGTGATCAAGAGGGACTTCTTTATCACCAGGTTTTTGAGGGCGCACCCGACCATACGTATAAGTAACTGTGCCAAATACAGAAAACGCCTTGGTAATATCCCCTGCTACGGTAAACGTACCTCCGTATAAGTAAGCTTCATTTTTGTTTTGATTAGCTTGTACCTTGCATAGCACACCATCGTAAATAATAGAGTCCTGACCATTGAACTTGAAATTGTCTAGCACAATAGCGTTATCAAAAATAGTGTAAAAGCCTATTAAACTGAGTTTGACCTTGTCATTATCAAAAGTTTTTTGAATGCCAAGTTCAGCGTTGTAAGTGTATTCAGGCTTTAAGTCAGGGTTAGGTACAACTACTAAACGATTAGCGGAGTTACTGTCAAATACCTTACCTAAATCATCTACGTTAGGCGAGCGGAAGCCTGAAGAAAATAGTGTAGATATGCGTAAAGAGGGAATGGGTTTGTAAATTAAGCCAATATTTCCTGTCAGAGCATTATTCACTTGTTCAGCTGTTTTGAATGGGAATTTCATAATATTGTCTTTGTCATCAAACTTAGCGCTTAGATCCACATGAGAAAATCTCACTCCTGCATTAGTAACAAATTTCTCATTTATCTCCCAAGCATGTGTAGCATAAGCGGCTATACTGGTTACCGTAGAACCGCCATCAGGGTAACGAGTGCTGGCAGGACTTTTTACACCTGTAGCGATATTTACCCTTTCTGCTCTTGAAGCAACGATATTATGAACTCCTTCTAGTCCATAACGGACTTCATGATTTTGTATCTTTTTTACTAAATCCGCATTGAGGGCAAATACCTTAACATTTTCAATACGTGAGGTTTTGTTATTGTTCTTGAAGTTACGTGTATGGCGGCTTTCCTCTATGTCTTGGTAAGACAGAATAAAACGTGCTTGGTCATATACAGGATTTGCGTTGGACAAATTCAAATGATAAGCACCGAGTAGACGTTTTTGAGGTCCGTAGTACCATTCTGCAAAACGAGGTTGCCCACCACTTGTAATTTCAGACAAACGGTCATAGCGGGGTACATCGCTAGAAGTGGAATACTGAAAGTTAAGCATGTGAGAGATAGCGCTATTCTGGTCAAAGCGAATTTTTTGAGTTAAATCATACTGCTTGTATGCTGAACCTATTTGGATATTAAAATCATCATTTTTTAACGCAGTATCTTTACCATCTATGCGCGTTTGATAGATTAAGCGTTTACCCCAATTGCCGTGGAATGGGTTACGAATATTACCCATGCGCAAGTCCCCAAAGTCAGAGTAAGTGAAACTGGTTAGTGAAGCAAATTTTTTAAGTCCGATATTGAAGTCTATATGTCCTGTTTTTTCTTGGTTAGCTGTAGAATAACGAGTAAAAGCATTACCTTTGACTAATAGTTTGTCATCAGGACTAAGTACAGGCTTGCGAGAGTGCATGTGAATTACTCCACCCAAAGCATCACTACCATAAACTACCGAACCAGGTCCAAAAACTACTTCCATGCGTTCAAGCATGTTTTGATCTACAGTGATGATATTTTGTAAGTGTCCTGACCGATAGATAGCATTATTCATACGAATGCCATCTACAACTAAAAGCACTCTGCTGGCTTCAAAACCTCTTAGTACAGGACTGCTACCACCTAATTGACTTTTTTGCACGAATACTCCACCTGTTTGCATGAGTAAATCCCCTGTGTTTTGGGCGTTAGCTGTTCTAATCACTTCATCACTTATGACTAAGATAGGCTGGGCTACGTCAACTTTTTTCTCTTCAAATTTACTTGCCGAAACTACTATTTCATTCAAGTCCATGGTAGATTGAAGCAGTTTTACTTCATAGTTGAGGTCTTTGATGTTTTGAGCGGACAAAGTCAGAGGTTGGTAGCCCGCTAAAATCAAGGTTAAATCTCCATTTCCTAATGCACTGATATCTGCTTGACCTTTTGCGTTTGTGGTAACGGAAGCAGTTTTATCCGCATTAGTGATAACAACATTTTCCAAAACGCGCAAAGTTTGCGCATCTCTAACGGTTACTATATTCTGGGCATGTAGGCACACTACTGCCATCCATGCTATTAAGATAAAGATGTTTTTTCTCATAGCTTGTTCAGTATGAAGGTTTTAAGAATGAAAAATAATTGAAAAAATAAGATTTAGGATACGTTAGAAGTTAGAAATAAGAATGCTCAACAGCAAAATGATTTCTGATTTGCTAGAAAGATAATAGGGATTAAAACTTCAGATAGAACTTCGGAACAGCTTTTTATCTTAAAATTTTAGGAGGTGGTTCAGGTAAAGAAATTTCAGGAATAGGTAAGCACAAACAAGTAGTTATATTACCAAAAACAGGATAGGTAGAAGGCAAAAAGCGAAAAACTAAAGTAGTTAAATAAGTATCTTTGAGCTCAAATTTTGATATACTTTTGGTTTTTGAGGCTTTTTCAACGGCAAAAAGTTCAAGCAGATTTTGTAAGTTAGACATCAGTGTTTTTTCTTTAATATCGGTATGCGCAAGTATGTGATAGTATCCTTCTTTTTCTTCAATTTTTTCAATATCATACCACTGGTTTTGCCATATACATTCTTTTTCGTTGATACGAGTAAAATTTTTATCTTCTATTGGGATACACAAATGAACAAGTGCTTGTTTTTTGTTTTTGAGTAAATGAGTAACAGTTTTATGGTGTGCGATTAAATACGTCATAACAAGGGGTGTGTAAAGGCAAGTGTAAAACACCCACACAATTAAAAGCCCCCATGCTATGCGGTTTTTACGCATGTGCGGCAAAGATAAATAAAATTGTTTGAAAAATTCCAAAACTTACATTTGAAGAATTTTTTTTTGGGCGTGCCCCTTGCTGACGCAAGGGTCGGGGCATTCCGCACTACGCTTCGCTTCGGTGCTTCGCTAACG
>JANWVW010000267.1 GCA_025056095.1 Bacteroidia bacterium | reverse complement strand
GATCTAGGTCTTTGTTGATGGTGTGTATCATATGTTCGTTTAGGTGTTTATTTAGATAAAGATACGCACTGCTTTATAGATGCCGATAGCGAAGATAATGACGATGATGATGAACATGATTGCTTGAGAAATAAGGGATATGACCACTGCACATAAGAAGATCATGACGATGATCCATGCGACTCGCATGATAAGTTGCACCACCGGGGAACATGCTTCCCAAAAACCCCATAAAAGTGTGTGCAAGATCTCAAGTAGTGATGACATAACGATGTTCTCCTTCCTTTATGTTTGATGGTACGCATATGTTTTATGTTAAACATATGTTGTTGATAGTTTCTTATACGACGGAATAGAAAAGAAGTTTCACATGAGAAGTAGAGCGGAGAAAAAACGAATGTCTTTTATTTTTTCTTCAAGACAAGTTGGCACTGGTTGGATGTATCTCTGCCAGAAGTTGGCAAAAAAAATATAAATTCAAATCATTTAAAAACATTTTCACAGTTTGGACGCATCATGGCAAGCTGAGGATGTTGAGAGTGATGTTCCAATTTAACCCCACGTCGCCCTTCTGTAACTCCTCGGAGGGGTAACTTTAAAATTTTCCCTAACCCTTCGACTAAATCTGCTGCTAAACGCAATTCAGTTTTTGAATAGCGTGATGGAATATAAGCCTCAATCCCTGTTGCCCGTGTATCTGCTGCAGCATTCCAGTGAATATCTAACAGCAAATCATGAGTAGATACTAAACTCATTATCCGACGAGATAAATCAGGCAACCGTTCATAATCGTCATCTTTGATAACTTGAAACGATACACATTCAGAATTTGAACGAATGTTGTCCACAATACTGTTCCGTAACTCAATGGCTAGCTTTGCTTCGTCATAGTCACCTGCATGTGCCCCTGTCCCACGACCTGTCCTTGGATCAAGAGCATGACCAGCAAAACAAAAGAATTTTTTCATATATCTTGTTCCTCCCTTTTTCAAGATAATTTTTTACGTGCAAATATACAATACACTGAAAACATATCTTTTTTTTTTGAAACTTTTTTGTGATCATATCGTATTGTAACTGTGTCATGTCGTGTTATTTTTTTTTAACTTATTTACTTTAACACATCTATCTTAAACAAAACATGGTTTATACGGATAAACGATTAGGGTCATCTAGAAAAAAGTTGATATTTAAGGTATCTCCGTGGGGAGAGCAGATTGTAAATTTTTATTGTGTGCCTCGCAAGCGATTTGATTCTGCATGGGGAAAAGGAGAGTTCATGGGAGTAAGTTTAGCGTATTCGATTGTTTTTCATATTGAAGGGATAGATATTCAATTTGAAGATTTTTCTCATGAATTTATAGCTTCCGCAGGAGGGTATCTTGCTGTAGAAACCTATCGAACATTTCTTAAAGAGTTTGATGCTGAAAAAAGTTATGAACTGTCTACAGAAGTAGTATCTGATTTTTTGATAGACAAACTTTGCGACTTAAAATACGAATACCTGCGTGGCAGTTACAATGACTTAGTAGAGAGTATAAAGAATCAAGTTTTTAGTTACTATGATAAAATTTGAAACAGTTTCATATCTTGAACCTCTGATGTCTGATGATATAAAACGCTCTCTCAAAGACATGGCACGGGCTGTCCGAAAAGTATTTAAGGGAGACGGGTTTTCAGAAATTATTGTGAAAAATCGTATTGCCTTGCTTTATGTTAAAAAAGGAATAGATTATATCAAATATGATCACGTAGAAGTTGTTTTTCCGTTTTTTCTAAATTAATGGATACCATTCAAACGATTAAAAAAAAGAAAGGAGATCAATGTGATGCACTTGACATGGTTTCCGTCTTACAAAATTTTTTTAGAGGCGTTTGAAATCACTCCAGAAGATGTTAAACGATTTAAAGAGTTGATTCAACAGCCAAGGGAAGGAACTGCGGAAAAACTGCGACAGGCATTTTCACAGATAAAAGAAGAAATTGAAGCGATGCCTGAAGAGACACTAGCGGATCGTGAACGCAAAAGAACCAAAATGAATGCGTTAATTCGTGCGGTGTTGGTCATGGCAACGATTCCCAATTTCAAAATAAGCTACGATAACAAAGAAAAGGTATTTTATATCAAGTCGGTTAAACGAGGTGACGATTGGCAATTGGTTATTGATCCAAATAAAGTTCACAAAGTGTTTCTACAGCGAGGCAAGGATGCGTCTGATGATAAACCTTTCTGGTCAACAACGGCACAAGCGAATATCTTGGGATACAAAATGAAATCAGGGGTTACTTTTTACGACTCTGTGTATTCTATGATTATGACTGCTTTAGATCGGGCAGGACTAATCCCAAGAGATGCAGTTAAAATTGCAGATCTTAGTGAATGGGAAAAAATGAAACAAGATATGTTGCAAGAAATAGAGAAAAAACAAAGTAAACTACCTTCTTCTTCACGCCGGTTTAAAAAGTGATTTTTTTAGAACAGTGAAATCCTGATTTGTTCAATTAGAGCTGTGTTGTTTTACTATTTTGTTTTGCTCAGGTTGTTGTTCTGGTTTGTAGTTTTTATGCTCTAAGAATTTCTACGTGGGTTGATCCTCTTGTAAGCAAATCATTTGAATCAGATGGTTCATATGAAACTTCAAGAATTTGGTCTATGTTGGTATTGATCGAGCTTGTTACGGATGTTTTTTGTCGGAATTGTGCAAGATTTGTTCCGATACCTTGTTGGCTGAGATCAATGCGAGCGGTAACACGCTGAGATGTGGAAGTAATACTGCTGATATAGAATTCAATTATACCATTCAACGAATTTAACTGTCCTGTTCCTGCTGTTAGTGTAATAAGTGTTGTTCCACCAAATTTGAATCGAAAAGTGCCTACAGATGTGATATTTTTGGAGTAATTTTCTATGTATATGATTCCTCGAAGAGCACGTTGTCTTTTTAGGGTATGAGCAGGCACTGTTGTTTTTAATAGAGGTTGTTCAGCTATGGTATTTGTGATAGTGATTTCTTCTGGAATAATGGTAAGTGCATCAATGATACCTATAGTATCAAAGTTTGATTTAAGGATTAAACTGCCGCTTCCAACTACCCATCCTGTTGTTTCACTAACAAAATGGACGCTGTATAACGTCTGTATTGTTCCACTGGTTTGCGGTGTCCATGTTGTGCCACCGTCGGTGGTTTTTAGAATTGTGCCGCTATTACCAACTGCCCATCCTATCGCTGCATTAACAAAATGGACGCTGTATAACAACTGTGTTGTTCCACTGGTTTGCGGTGTCCATGTTGTGCCACCGTTGGTGGTTTTTAGAATTGTGCCGCCCAAACCAACTGCCCATCCTATCGCTGCATTAACAAAATGGACGCTGAGTAATGGCTGTGTT
>JANWVW010000266.1 GCA_025056095.1 Bacteroidia bacterium | reverse complement strand
CAGCGAAGTACCGAAGCGAAGCGTAGTGCGGAATGCCCCGACCCTTGCGCAGCAAGGGGCACGCCCAAAAAATCAAAAATTATACTCAAAAAAAGAAGTACCGCAAAGGAGAGTTAGTCCATTCGTGTTTGCTACGTATACTTTGACTGCAAAACTACTTTTACCTAACCGAAAAAAGTATTATATTTGCACTTATATAAGGTCTTAATGAAAATGCGTATAACTATCTACCTACTCTTGCTCTTTACATTGTTCCTAAAATTGAAAGCTTTTAGCCAAACCTTTCCTGCTTTTGCATGGGCTAAGCATATTGCAGGGAGCAACAACGAATATATAACCGCTAGTACAATGGATAACTCTGGAAACATTTACATTACGGGAGGTTTTGAAGGTTCTGTAGACTTTGACCCTGGACCCGCTCTGTTTGCCCTTGTGGCAGTAGGACAAAGAGATGTTTTTGTTGCTAAATACACTTCAACAGGTGCTTTTGTGTGGGCAAAACAAATCTCAGGTCCGCAAATAGAAGAAGCAGAAGCTATCACAGTAGATAATGCAGGGAACGTTTATGTGTCTGGTAATTTTGAAAATACAGTAGATTTTGACCCTGGTTCTGGCGTGTACGATATAACAGCCAAAGGACAGACAGATATTTTCGTGCTTAAACTAGACGCAGCAGGTAATTTTATTTGGGTCAATCATTGTGGAGGAAATAACATAGAAGGTTCAAGAAGTGTTGTTTTAGACAATGCGAATAATTTATATGTTGCAGGGTATTTCAGTGGTACAGTAGATTTTGATCCGAGTGCTGCCGTATTCAATCTCACTGCGGGGGGAGGAAGCGATGCTTACATAGCTAAATTTGCTGCCAGCACAGGTGCTTTTCAGTGGGTAAAGCAGTTTGCGGGTTCAAGCCCTTTGGATTATTGTGATATTACCAAAATGGTATCAGACGCATCAGGAAATTTCTACATAGCAGGTTCTTTTCAAGGTACAATAGATTTTGATACAGGTGCAGGTACTTCTACCTTAACTTCCACAGGTATGAGCGGCGATTTCTTTATCACTAAACTAGACAATAGTACAGGTTTAATTTGGTTAAAGTATTTAGACGTTTCAGGGTTTAGTCTGATAACTAATTTGAGTTTAGATAATGTTGGCAACCTATTATTGACAGGTGATTTTGAATCCACTGTTGATTTTGACCCAGGTCCAGGCACATTTAACCTTACTCCAAATGGGTTAAGTGATGTATTTGTGCTCAAATTAACTGACACAGGGAACTTTGTATGGGCTTTGTCCGTAGGAGGAAGCACAGGCTATGATACAGGATATAGCTTGCTTACCACTGCTACAAATGACATTATCGTTACAGGTACCTACCAAGGAACAGTGGATTTTGATCCAGGTGCGCCCATATATCAAATCAGTTCAGACGCAGATTCATGGGACATATTCATTCTAAAATTAAGCAGTACAGGTGGCTTTGAATGGGCAAAAAGTGTAGGAGGCCCAGATTCAGATTTTCCTATCATGATACATAGGGACGGATTTGAAAACTTGTACATAACAGGCAACTTCTCAGGAACTTGCGACTTTGACCCTGATATCCCTACCTTTTACTTGTCTGCTAACCAAATAGATGCTTTTATACTCAAACTTAATGCCTCTTTAACCAGCTATCATGCTTCTTATGTTTATCCCTCTTTTGAAATCTATCCCACTGTAACTAATCAAACTGTATATATTCGTACACAACATACCCAAAACTACACAGTACAAGTTTTTGACAACATGGGTAAAAAACTATTTGAATCTCAAAACGCTTCTGCTGTTCCTGTACATTCATTCGCAACAGGTTTGTACTATTTGCGCGTACAAGATAATAACTCATCTTTCTTTCAAGAGTATCGGTTTATCGTTCAGCAGGAATAAAAGAGCAGCTAATAATTTTTATTCTACTTCTCATAATTGAATAGCAGTATAAATCAACAGACTTCACTCACTAACTTCTTTAAGTCTTCCACTGAAAGCCAATGAGTATTTCTTTCTGAGCAATACACGTCATTCTCTGTTAAAGGTTTGCCGTTGTATTTTTTGAGGTATTCCTGCTTTTGGTTGAGCTTGTAATAAGGCAGTGTAATAAAGTATTTTTCCGTTTCTATTGTATAAAGCGCGTCCGATGCGGTAAGCATCTCTTCGTGGATTTTTTCCCCTGGGCGTAGTCCTATAACTTCGTATTTACAATCAGGGCAAATGGCTTTGGCTAGATCTATTACTCTGAATGAAGGTATTTTTGGGATGAATATTTCTCCGCCTTGGGCATTTTGTAGGGCAAACAATACCAAATTCATAGCATCTTGAACGGTGATAGCAAACCGAGTAGCTTCCAAGTGTGTGATAGGAATAGGTTTATTTTGTTTTTTTTTACTCAAAAAGTGCGGAATAACCGAAGCATGTGAACCCATCACGTTTCCGTATCTGACTACGGCTACAATAGGTTTGTGTAAGTTAGGTTCTCTATTGACATCAATAAATAGCTTATCTGCGCATAGTTTTGATGCCCCATATACGCTAATAGGGGCTACTGCTTTATCTGTTGAGATGGCTATTACTTTTTGAACTCCTCTTGTAATAGCTGCTGTAATTACGTTTTGTGAACCTATGATGTTGGTTTTGATACATTCTGATGGGTTAAGTTCTGCTGTAGAAACTTGTTTTAGGGCTGCGGCGTGGATGATAATATCTACTCCTTCGCAAACCTGCATCAAGTGTTCAACATCTCTTACGTCGCCTAATACGTATTGCAAAAATGGATACTCTTGTACAGAGAATTCTTGTTCCATTTCATATTGTTTAAGTTCGTTGCGTGAGTAAATAATAACTTTTTTTGCTTTGTGGGGGTTTTGTGTAAGCAAAGAAACAAATTTTCGCCCAAAATAACCTGTTCCCCCTGTGATAAGAAGGGTTTTGTCATTTAGCTCTGATAGCATTGTCCAAAAGTAGTACAAAATACATGATTTTTACAGCAAAAAACAAATTCTACTTGCTTTTCTCAACAAGTTATATAGTCTGAACTGTAAGTAACTTTTTGGGCGTGCCCTTGTGGGCATTCGCTGCGCTCATACCCACAAGGTCGGCGTGCTACGGGCTACGCTTTCGCTTCGGTGCTGCGCTTCGCTCCGCACCGTGCTGACGCACGCCCTTCGCATGCCTCACGCAGAGAATCTCTGAAAAAGCCATTTCTCTGTTTCTTATGCAAAGTTTTAGCTTGTAAGTGATTGTACTTCAAGCTTAAACAAGGTAAAGACATAATTGCAAAGGTAAATTGCGTGAGGGGCATGGAGCATGCCCGTCAGGGCAGTACGAAGCGCAGCGAAGTACCGAAGCGAAGCGCAGTGCGGAA
>JANWVW010000265.1 GCA_025056095.1 Bacteroidia bacterium | reverse complement strand
TGGGCGTTAGCCCAGTGCGGAGCGAAGCGTAGCACCGAAGCGTTAGCGTAGCCCGTAGCACGCCGACCTTGTGGGCATGAGCGAAGCGAAACGCCCACAAGGGCACGCCCAAAAAATTAAAATTCAATTTCTCTATTTAACTTTAATTCAGTGAAGTTCAATTCTTTGTTTGTTTAGTTTGTTTGAATATCTCCAAATATTCGTTGCATTCACTTAAAAGTTCTTCCGCATCACTTTGATTGATTGAGAATTCGGGTTCTGTACTACTTTTAATCTCCTTGATCATCTTCCCGTTATGATAGTAGTACATTTTGTCTAACTTTTCTTTTGACTTTCCCTTTGGACCTTGCCCATCATCTTCTATAACCGCAAGAATCAGATTAGAATCATCTAAATAAAATTCTTCGGTTCTTTTTGAAATATTGGGATAGGCATAAGTTTTTATTCTAACTACTCTGCCTTCCTGTACATAGTAATGAATCTTGCTCCATTTTTGTTTTATCTTTTCTCTAAGGTTAGAAGTAGTGATCTCCACAGGTTTAAGATTGAGCGACTCAATTTCTGCCCTTTTCTTGTCAATTTTAGCAACTAGTTCATCTACATTTATGTCGCTTTGCTGTTTTTTGATAGTATCCGCAGTTTTGTTAGCAGTATCTTGTGGATTTTTAGTTTTGTTACTACTTTTAGTACAGGATATTACTGCGAATAAAAACATCAACCCAGTGATTGCCAAAATACCTCTTAATTTCATTTAGCAAAATTAACCATAAAATTGAATGCATTCAAATAAAAGTTTTTTGGCCAGGTAAATTTTTTTCTAACACTACCTAACTTTACGAAGTAGACCTTGTAGGCTTTTCTTTTTCCAATGAGATGTAATTTTGTTATCGGCTTCGTTCTGTTCTTCTATGATTCGTTTTTTGTGCTCTCCCTGTTGATAGAAGTAAAATATAGTGCCTAGCAGGATAAAGAAATAAGTTACTAAAAACACGGAAAGATACCACTTCCAGTATACAAAGTTGAAAAAAATTACATTATATAAAATAGCAGAACAAGTAGCTATACTCGCCAATAGGATAGCTGTACTTTTATCAGTAAGTGCATAAAAAACAAAGTGATGAGTAATATGATCTTTACCTCCTACAAACGGCGAGCAACCTCTACTGATTCGCTTGAAAGTAACTATGGTAGTATCAATAATAGGTATAATAAATACTATGGCAGGTAGAATAACATTAGCCATATAGCCGTAGCTACCCTGAAAGTGATTTTGTTGCCATAAATACATAATGGCTATTCCTGATAAAAACGCACCTAAAAATTGACTGCCACTATCCCCCATGTACAACTTTGAAGGATTCCAATTGAGGTACAAAAATCCTATTAAACTACCCATAACAGCTATAAGAGTAAAAGTCTGTGTATTAAAGCCTTGTATTTCAAAAACAGGAATGAACATAGCTGCTATTGCAATGAGAGATATGCTTCCCGTGATGCCGTCCATGTTATCAAGCATGTTAATAGAGTTCATTATGCCTACTACCCAAAAAATTGTGATAAAAGCATCTAATAAAAATACGTTAGTTACCTTTACTACAGAACCCGTAGCAATTAAAATGATTGCACAGACTAACTGACTTAAAAACTTTGGTAAAGGGCGCAAATGATAGGCGTCATCATATAAGCCCATAGCAAAACCTAGCGCTGTAGCAATAAGTATTCCTATCCATTGCTGTGTAAAAACATAATCAGGCTTTTGGTAGTAATTCAGGACTAAGCAGGCTATGGTTGAGAAAAAAAGTACGACAGCAAAGGAAATTCCGCCAAGTGCAGGCTTTTTTCTTGACCCCCATCGTATTAGAGTATGCGTAGTTTTTTCTTGTGCTATACTGATGCCGTATCGAACAAAAATGTTGTTAATTATGTATGAGAGAATAGCCGATGACACAACAAGAGCAGAGAAGTCAAAAAAATAATGATACAATCTCATAACATTAAATTGAGCTTAGATACTTATGCAAATATAAGCATAAGTTTTCAATCAATCACAAAACTTATTAAAATTTATCTTCTTTTAATCTATTATGCCGCCCAAATATATTTTGCTGCTATTGACTACAAAAAGATTACAACCACCTAAAAGTATAAGGCAGAATTGAAACTATGTTTTTGGGATGGCATTCTGTAAAAGTTTCTCTTCTTCTTTAATAGAGTTTTGCAAACAATCTAAAACATCAGGGGCAGGTTCATTATGACCAATTTTTTGTAGTTGTACTGCTTCTATCATAGTGCGCAGATCTGCGTATAGGCGGAGTTTTTCAAGATATTTTTTATATCGCATCAAGATCCACCATTCTAATGTGCGTTCTATTCTAAATGCCCATTTTTCAGGAAGTATGCTCGTTATCCAACCTAAAAGACTACCTATATAGTAGAATAGGTTTGCATACCAAGCAGGCTTTAAATTTCTTTTTCGCAGCAAATCTTTGAGAAAAGCTTGATGTTTTGATTTTCTTTCTCTCAATTTTCGTAAAGTTTGCCCGTCTTTTCGGATAAAAGAACGATACCACCCTAAACGCATAGATTCCCTTGCATGCAGATCTCTGATTATTCTTGTAGTCTTTCTGCGGATATCTGTACTCATATTCTATTTGGCACTTAAAATGATTTTGTGAATTTTATTAATAATTTCCAATTTTTTCTTACTTAGCAAAGGCAGCATTGCCATAGAAACAGAGTTGAATAGTTCTAAAAAGTCAAGGATTTCTAAAATTTTCTTCTCATATTCTTTTTCCTCTGCGTTAAGTGTACGGATGTTACCTTCTTCATCGTAGCGAAGTTTTTGAAGAACTTCGTTCAGTAATTTGTTAATAGGTTCAAGTTCTCTGATTTGTCTTTGTTTGATGATAGTAGTAGAAACCACAAACATGTCTCTTTCTGCTTCAAAGTACTCTTTGCGTGAGTTTTCTACGTTCACTTTTTTGAGTAGTCCCCATTCTAACAAGTTTCGGATATTCATGTTTGCGTTTCCTCGGCTGATATTTAGCCGTTGCATAATCTCATCAGTGTCCATGTAAGTTGGATGAGAGAAAAGTAACGCATAGATTTGTCCCATAGTTTTGCTAATACCCCAATTTCCTGCCATTTCGCCCCACTGTGTAATAAAAAGCTGCTGTGCTTTTTCTAATGCGCTTTCCATATACAACTTTCAAAACTAATTGAAAGTTCACAATATTACAAAAATACCAAGAAAAATGACTAATTGCAGAGTTATTTCCAAAGAATGAGCTTTGAGAAATTGAGTTATAGGGTCTTTCTTTATTTTGTGCAGTAGCGTCTAATTTTTAATTTTTTGGGCGTGCCCTTGTGGGCTTTTGCCCACAAGGTCGGCGTGCTACGGGCTACGCTCACGCTTCGGTGCTACGCTTCGCTTCGCACCGTGCTAACGCACGCCCTCCGCA
>JANWVW010000264.1 GCA_025056095.1 Bacteroidia bacterium | reverse complement strand
CAACCGCCCGCAATATCGCGCTACTATGGGATAACATTTGCCCCTGCATGACTCACATAACCCAGCTGTAAAAATTCTACTTTAGTTTATGCCAAGTTTTAGCTTGTAAATGATTGTACTTCAAGCTTAAACAAGGTAAAGACATAACTGCACAGGTTGCCTGCGTGAGGGGCATGGAGCATGCCCGTCAGGGCAGTACGAAGCGCAGCGAAGTACCGAAGCGATAGCGCAGTGCGGAATGCCCCGACCCTTGCGCAGCAAGGGGCACGCCCAAAAAATCAAACTATTTTTCAGACTGAAAAAGATTCCTATTCGTATATTTGAAAAAATATGCAAAAACTTCTTTTTGTACTTGCAAGCTTAATCCTGTACAGATATGCTTATGTCCAGTCCCCTGTATACACTTCTAAAAAGCACCTCATCTCACCCAAGCATTTAGCAGAGTATCTGACCCAAAACAAAAATAACGATAGCGATAAAGTAGTAGCAATATGGCAATGGATAACTCATAACATCAAATACGATATCAAAGACATCGGAAAATATGACTCCAAATACAGCGATGCACAGTACGTACTCAAAAAGAAAAAAGCCAATTCCTTAGGATATGCCACGCTTTTTACTGCTTTGTGTAAAGAAGCTAACATTCCTGCTTATACAGTACACGGCTACTGCAAAATAAGTCCAGAGTATGAGCTATACAATCAATTTTTTAGAGAACGATATGCTTGGAATAGCGTAGAAATTAACCGCAAATGGTATCTACTAGACGCTGCTGCTGCGGCAGGAAAAATTGTCGATCATGAAAAAAAGTGGAAAAGAAGATTAGGGCGATGGTTCTATATTCCAAAATGGTTATATCAATTCAAATTTGAGTATGACTCTACCTACTTTTTGCCTAACCCTAAGCGACTAGCTATTACCCACAATCCCGCAGACCCAATGTGGCAGCTGCTCAACTGTATTGTATCAATAGATTTATTTGAAAAACCGCCAGGGTATACGGCTTACTATGTCAAAACGTACGACTCTTGTTTTGTAGCCCAAGATATGGTACGTACGGAAGTTATCCGCTACACGCCTGATGAACAAGAACTACGGTCCGCCTTTACCGCAAAAGCTTTTAATAAAAGAAATCACGGCTATGCAGGTTTTACAGCACTTAAATATGCAGACAAGTATTTCAATGGCGTACCCTACACTACTAACAAAGCAGAGCTTTTAGGAAAAGCTCGCTTTTTGTATGACAGTGCAGTTGTTTTCTTAAAAACCACGGCAAAAGACATTGAAGAGGAATACAAATTCCTGCGAAAACAAAACCTACAAAAAAAGAAAATGACCCAAGATACAAATACAATGTGGCTCAAACTCAATCAACGCACTATCCAAAAGAACAAAACCTTAATTAAAAACCAAAAAAATAGAATAAAAAAACTGCACCGCCAAAACATCAATTTAGATAAACAAGCACAAAGTATCATTCACAATAACGATAATTTAGCACGTGTGCCAAACGCTAAAACTCCCCCCACTCAAACTCAAATTCAAAAAATAGAAGAAAATCAGCAGAAAATTCAGCAGAACCTACATAAGTTTGACCAAATTAAAGATAGCGCTATGGCAGCGATTGAAGAATATGCACAAACATACTCTCAAATCTACAAAATGTTAGATAAAATTTTGGTAGATTACAAGCTCTTCATTCGCTATATTACTCAAAACATACAGGAACGTATAACCGAAAAAGCCGATGCCTATTGGGACTATTTTATGCTGCGTAGAGCAGATATGATAAAAAGACACGCTGACCAAGCTAAATGGCGAGATAGTATTCCTAAGCTTTACGCACTTAAATACAATCAAATCAAGGCGTATCTTGCAGAAGCTACTAATCGCATGAAAGGCATAATTGCCGAAAATAAAGCACTTATCAAACAAAATAAACAGCTCAAAAACACACTTGAAAACGAAGACATTCAGTACCAAAATAATAAGGAAAAAATTCAAGAGGTTAATAACCTCTTAAAAAGGTGGAACGAAGGTGAAATTAACTTTCTGCAATCTCTTAACAAGGAATACAGGTCTCATAACCGAAACATGCGCTTGCTCAATAAAGCTTACAAGATTGAGAATATCAAAGAACAGCAGAGATACAAATTCCGCGAAAAGCAATACAAATATCTTTACAAAGTAGAAACAGCAAAGCAAAAAAAAGCCTATCAGCATGCCGTTGAGCAAAGAAAAAAGTGTAAAGAAGCAATTGAAACTTATCTAAAAAAATAAGCCTAGACTATGAACCTTTCTCAACGTGATGAAAAAGTAATTTGGCATCCTTATACTTCTGCATATAGCCCTACTCCTATTCCGATTGTTAAAGCAGAGGGCGCTTACCTATACACAGACAGTGGAAAGAGAATCATTGATTTTAATAGCTCTTGGTGGGTAACTGCTCACGGGCATTGTCATCCGTACATTGCGCAAGCTATTAGTCAACAAGCCCACACATTGGAACAGGTAATATTTGCAGGTTTTACGCATCAACCTGCTGTTGAATTAGCAGAACGCCTTTTAGGTTATTTTCCCACATTGAGCAAAGTATTTTTCTCAGACAATGGTTCTACCGCAGTGGAGGTAGCCCTAAAAATGTGTTTTCAAGCTTGGTACAATCAAGGTAAAGAACGAAAAAAAGTAATTGCTTTTGAGGGCAGTTATCATGGCGATACGTTCGGTAGTATGGCGGTCAGTGAAAGAGATATTTTTACTGCTGCGTTTCATACTCTTTTATTTGACGTAGATTATTTACCTTATCCTACGCAGGACAATTATGAGCAAGTTTTTGAAAAGTTGGAGCAGTTGTGTCAAACTAATGAATATGCTTCTTGTATCGTAGAACCCTTAGTCCAGGGTGTAGCAGGTATGCGAATTACTCGCCCTGAATATATCGCCGAGATATGGAAGATTTGTAAAAAACACAATGTTTTCACTATCGCCGATGAAATAATGACAGGATTTGGGCGAACAGGTACATTATTTGCCTGCCAACAAATTGACGTTCAACCAGATGTTGTTTGTCTATCAAAGTGCCTTACGGGAGGTTTTTTGCCCCTTGGCTTAACATTATGCACGGATAGTGTTTTTGAACATTTTGTAACACAAGACCGAACTAAAACCTTTTTTCATGGACATAGCTTTACAGGTAATCCTATTGCCTGCGCTGCGGCTAATGCCAACCTTGACCTTTTTGAGCAGGAAGATACACAAATTAAACTTCGTCAATTGTATCAAAATATGGCTCTACTCAAAGAGGAGCTTGAAAAATGTGCTTTTCTATACAATATCAGGCATATTGGAGGAATTTTAGCCTTTGAGCTTGGTTCGCCGCAAAGGCACTACCTTAATGCGATTAGCACTAAAATCAGGAGTTTTTACTTAGAAAGAAATATGTTAGTTCGCCCTTTGGGCAATACTATTTACATTATTCCCCC
>JANWVW010000263.1 GCA_025056095.1 Bacteroidia bacterium | reverse complement strand
AAGAGAGGCAAATGCACTATTCATAGAATATGGTATTGAAAAGCAATTTTATTTTTTGGGCGTGTCCCTTTTGCTGATACAAGGGGCATTCCGCACGTAGCTTGTAGCATGCCGCCCTTGTTGTGGACATGACCACAGTAAAACGCCCACAAGGGCACGCCCAAAAAATTAAAATTTTACTCAACTCTCTAATTCAACTTGCCCTTAACACATTTTTTAACTAAAAAAGCCCCACAAGCTTTGATAAGCTTATAGGGCTGAATGTGGATATTACTTTGTTTAGTGTGTAACTGTCATTTGCTTAGTAATTACGTTGTCTTCAGTACGCAATTGATAGATATATGTGCCTGCAGGAAGCAAACCTGCATCAAAAGTTACTGTGTATTTTCCTGTACCTAAGTTTTGATTGACTAAGGTCGCTATAACCTTACCTGTAAGGTCATACACTACAAGTTGAGTTTGAGCGGGCTTGGCGAGTGAAAAGTCTATTTGTGTAGTGTAATAAGCAGGATTTGGATAGTTTTGTCCTAATGTAGTTTGAGAAGCTGTTTCATCTTTTATACTAAGCACAAAACTCATATCCCCATCATCGCGAGCAATGATTTTATAGGCACTAAATGATTCAAACAATAGTCCTCTGAAATATGGGAATGTCCCGCCTAGGCTGAAAGTGCTATTGACATACGTTTGTGCTGCTGAAGTGTTTTCACGAGGTTTAGCCCTTACACCTGTGGTAGCAGAGGAATTACTATAAATGAGAATTTCACCAAAGTTTGTGTTTGTTGTGTTTATACCTGACGCATCTGCATCCATGTCAATCAAATGCTGTGAGGTAAGTTCAACTAACATAGATTCATATTGCTCTGCCCATTGTTTAGGTGTAGAAATACCTACTAAGCTATCAATTTTGCTGTTCATGTTGTAGAAAGGTGGTAGAGGGTTTCCAGTAGTAACAGGGTTAATAGTATTGAACACTCTCATGACAGTCATTCCTCCTGTTTCAGCGATATAAGCGTCTTGGTTAATAGTTACTTTATCTCCAAGATTGAGGTGAGAAAGCGGGTTAGATGCGTCTTTCCATAAGCGTATACCACTCCAAGGACTTGTGCCTTGCTGTAAAAAGACATAACCAATGTTTGTAGCTGTTTCCGTACCTGTTACGATACAGTTTTGTATGTTGATGCTCGATGCAGGAATAGTATCTCCCCAAAATAGGCTAGTCTTATTTGGGAACGGCGTGTATTGAATATCTCGTATTTTGGTAATACCGCCGTCTAGTACTTTATAGGCTGCGCTTTGCGTAGGTGCAGTAGAAGGAAAGAGAGTTGTATTTGAAGATGAGTTAGTAGCAGAAATGTAGTATTTTACTATGCTATCTATGCCTTTGGCAGCTAGGTTAGTAGATGCAGGAATTACACCTTGCCATTTGTTACCCCCAATATTAGTCATGCTAACGCTGGAATATGTTGTAGCACTAGCTCCTGCGGCATAATATAGAGTAGCTCCTGTGATTGTTCCTACGGAAGTAGTGATAGTAGCCGTAATTGTAGTGCTTGAAGTAGAATTTGATACAATGGGGTTGCGTTTGACATTACTAATTACAGGGAAGGCACCTACGGGGGTACCTAAATCGCTATCCTCCCAAGGGGCAATACGATAAGTTTGTGCTCCTGCTTCTGTTACTTCGGTAATAAAGCCACGTACGTGGCTGATAATTTGCCCGACAAGTGGAGTAGGATTGAAAGAAGGATTAAGTGCCATGCCATTAGCTGCTACTGTACCTTGTCTAAATCGCCCGCTGCGGTCTGCAAATTTAATTTGCGAACCTGTAACAGGATCTTGGAAAGTAATGTTGTATCTACCTGCCGTAGGTCCTGTTACACTGGCAACTAATACGTTATTGAACTGAACGTACATTCCCTCATATTTTTCTCCCGCACGGTTAATAACTTGGCTAGCGCCAACCTTATTCATGAAAGTATCAATAGTCAATACAATTGGTGCAGGTACAGGAGCAGTGCCTAATAAATTTACAATAGGTGGGCTAGTTAAAGTGTTGTTTAAGAAAATTTGATTATCACCTTGAAAAAGTCCTACGTGTCCGATAATTTCTACTTGGTTGCCTACGATAAAGTTGTTCCAAAAGTCAATGTTAGGGTTAGCAGTGTCTGATGCATTGCAATGTACCATTGTTCCTTCCCAAGGGTTGTTGGAAGACTGAATGTACACTTGATAGGCAGCGCTGCGTTGTACAGAACGGCGGGGGTTACACATTACAATCCCTGTAACTCTGTACGGCGTTTGCGCACGGGTAGCCGCTTCGTTGTTTTCAATAATGCCTGGAATAGCATCAGGATTGCTACCACTTAACGAAGGATTAAGATTTGCAGGACTTACATACTGTGTCTGGTAAATAGTAGAAGGTATATAGGACTGCCCCAAGCTCCTATTTACCAAGACAGCAGCTAACACTGAAAGTATAAGAAGACCTCTGAACATACTCCTGTAATTTGCTCACAAATTTGATGAGTTTCTAAAATTTAATCAAGAACAGTAATGTTATCAAATTATTAAATTTTATAAAAAAGCGCAGCGTAACAAAAAATTTTTAAAAATACAGGGGATAGAACTGCCGTGCAAACTAAAATTAAGATCATTATCACAATTATTTTGAGTTTTCAGCGCTAAGTACTGTTTTAATGTACTGTATTTTAGAGGTAATATTCTCATTCTTGTTGAATGAAACTACTTTGATATGTTTATCTTGACCAATGAGGTATGTTGCAGGCATAGGCATATCGTAAGTACCATCTGCATTAGGATTACCCACTTTTGTGCCGTACAAATCCAACACGTGCTTAGTGGCTTCATCTAGCTTGTAAGTAGTTTTGTAGGCGTCCATAATCCTGTGGCTCAAATCAGAAATGATGGGATAGTGCCGTGTTTTGTGGTGTTTTTTTATATTCTCTGGGGTTTCAGGAGAAATACCTATCATATAGCATTCTCCTGTATGCCGAAAGACACTTTCAATAGAGTCTTGTAAATCACTACTTTTTTTGACGCAACCTGTACAATACTCTCCCCTAAAAAAGAATAGTATGACAGGTTTTTCTTTTAGAAGTTCGTACAAATGTATTTTTTTGCCATGAATATCAGTAGCTTCAAAATCAGGTGCTATGGTACCTGTTTCCAGACCTGTGGGATACTCACTCTGTGCCGCAGCTGTGTTAATGAGCAAAAAAAACGCAAACATTATTATTTCTATAATTCCTAAATGAAAGTACTTCATACTTTACGCAAAAATACAAAAAATACGACTTACATATAATTTAACTTTCTAATTCCGCTTGGTATGTTACCAAAATTAAGTAGCAAGCTGTACTATAAAAAACAACGTAATTTTTTAATCTGATAGATTAGTTTATTTTTTTGGGCGTGCCCTTGTGGGCTTTTGCCCACAAGGTCGGCGTGCTACGGGCTACGCTAACGCTTCGGT
>JANWVW010000262.1 GCA_025056095.1 Bacteroidia bacterium | reverse complement strand
AATACTATCGGTAATCATCGGCTGAATAGTTGGCGGCACAACGGCACTTTTAGAGGCTATCAAATACCTGATGCGATGCTTGCGAATAAAATCAGCTTGACTCTGCGCAATGCTTTGGAAAGTGCCTTCAGCTTTCTGTCGGTTGACAAACTGGGTGAAAGCCATGAGGGCAAGGTCTCCTTGCCGCAGCCTTGGAACCTTAGGTACTTCAAACGTAGAGATAGAAATAGCTTGTGCAGTTGGATGTAATAAGGGCAAGTACTCGCCCATTTGCACCATAATGGGTAGATGACTTTGAAAAGCTTTTACATATTCTTTTGGATGCAAAATAGAGACGCCCCAGCCTTGTATTTTTGACTTTATTTCTGGTGAGGCAAGACGCGCAAGAAAATCGAAACTATAAACACGGTCATAGCTGAAATAATGTTTTTGAGTAGCGAAGTGCCTAATAAAATTAATAGAGATGAAAAAAATCAAAATGATCAAGGCAACAATGTAGCGCCTAAAATTGGTGTAAGGTTTTATCAACAATACAGCAAGTTGCAATACAAGAAAAAGATTCAACAAGCTGAAAGTAGGATGTGTAAAAAACTGAAATGCCTCTATGCTAGGAGATAATAAAGTCCAATTGACCGCACCCGCTACTATAATACTACCTACCATTGCATAAGTTATAATAGAAAAATTGCGATAAGAGAATCCTAATATTGCTAAAATTAACAACCATGGCCAGTATAAGATACCAATATGAACGAACAACCCTATAAACAAATTGATTTTAGTTCGCAAAATTTGCCAGTTTGATGGAATTGAATTAGCAAGTAATTCACTTGGGCTGCTACTAGATTTAACCCCAGACATACCAAACAGGAAAAAAAATATGACAATACTTGCTAATGCAATAAGTGCCATACTTGTATGCCATGCCCACTTTTTAAAACTTATTTTTTTAATTAGCCAAAGAACTAATGAGGCAAGCATAATGCCTCCTGCCACAGTAGGCAAAGCAACTGTTGTTACAATAGCAATAGAAAGCATGAAAACAGTTACATCTTGATAATGCTTGCGTTGCAGAAACAAAAAAAAAGCAATAGCATACAAGTAATAAGGACCTGTTTTTTTGCCAATAAAATCTAACAAATCACTACGAACATCTTCTGAAAGCGCTGTAAAAGGATGTAACCTATACCATTCTAAAAAAACGCCATTTACAAATAGCAGTCCAAAGCAAAGAACCGATATCCACCATTTGATTGGATAAATCTGTTCTATCCATGCCAAAATACCTATAAGAACAAGACAATGAAATAAAGGCACATTCACTGCCATTAGCAACCCAAGAGAAGGCATACCGTAGGCTTCTACTAAAAGACCATTAAGCCATAATTCGTAGTAGTGATACAGCGTAATACCTTGATAAGCACTATTACTTAAGGTTATGTCTATACCCCACCCAGTCTCATGACCGGTAGTAACGAGTGAAGATACCACGCGAGTGTAGTAAACACTATCCCAAAAGGGAATATGATACTTCATCGGTCCTCCCGGCCAGAAAAAGAAGTACGCCTCCCAGCCGTAGCAAAGCAATGTGCCCAGCAACACCGCCCCAATATGATGCGCTGTTATTTCAAAACCCAAAAAAGGTTTTCGGACAGTATCCTGTGTCGGTCGGTATTGGTATAGAAAGTAGGCGGCAGGCAAAATCCATAAAATGTTAATGGTGCGACCGCCCGATTTAATAATGGCATACAGCGCAATCCATGTGGTCATCCCGATGAAAGCGCTAAAAAATAGCTCAGCAAAAAAATTGTCAGTAATACCCAAGCGCCAACGCACCAGCCTTCCTGTTAGAAAAAACACAACCAAGGCCAGCAACAACTGACCATAGTGCAGCAAAACTTCGGGGAAGATATTCATGATAAAAAGTTAGCTTTTTTGGTTAAAAACTGCCGATAAATATAGCCCAGTACTACAATAGCATAAATCTGCAAAAAAGGATAACTCATCACAAAATGCCGATATTCAATCCGTCGCAGCACGAGTGGACACAGCAGTACTACATACAATGCCATCAAAATAAGCATCCAATGATTGGTTGATAATTGACGATGACAATTGACTACATAAAATAGTAAGCCAAGCAGACCTCCTGCCCATACAAAATAGTACAGACCACTGTATAAAAGTCTTGTAATTTTTTTACTCAGTGAAAGGTCGGCAAAAGGTTGCGGAGTCAGATTGTATGTGCCACTATGTAGCAGAAACTTCGGCAACAATCGCAAAGGAGCTGTTACATAATAGTGAAAAGGTTTCTCCTCAATAAATGCTCTTCTATAAGCTCGCAATTTAGTGTAAGCAATGGAATCAGCTTGTCGTTTGAGATTAGGAGGAGTATTGGGTGCTTCTGCCAAGTCATACCATTTTTTCAATTCGCGCAGTGAATCAGCATTATAAGCAGAAGTAAATACATAGTCAGGCAAATCTTCCATACGTTGGTAGCGATTTGGTACAGTCTTATTGTTGCGAACATCAAAGAAAAGCATCATTTCTGCTGCTGGATTCCACGAAACAAAATCGCCCCCCCATGCTTGGACAAATTCCATCAGTGCTAGAAAACGTCCCTCGGTCAACCCTGCATGAGCATCGGTTACTAAGGGAATGATACGCTCAAAATGCACATAATTTCTTGCTATCCAAGCTGTTTCTACTACTATAAAAACCAATGCAAAAGCAACGCCTTTCATGATAGCCTGCTGCCATTGCTTGCGATAATTCCAAAGCAAGACTATTCCCAGTAGAAAATATAACGGCAACAGATAAGGGCGCAGAAAAACTGCCCATGTAAAAAAAGCCCCTGAAATGATTAGTTCTCTTGTAAAACGCTTGCCTACAAGCAGGTATAGCCCAAAAATTTGAGCCGAAACGGCAAAACTCTCTGTTAGTATAATCCAATCGTAATAGGCTACAAACGTGTTAAGGCTATATACTATTAGGGTAGCTGCAAATATACCTTTGTTGTTAAAAATACGGTAGGAAATGATTGCTAAGGCATAACACGAAAGTGTAGCCATTAGCCATTGTAACAAAAAAGTAATATTGAGTGCCGTTTTTTCATCTAATAGCCACAAAAGTGGCGCAAGCACTACATCATACCCGGGCGTACGACCAGCATATGGTACACCCGTAACTCTTGAATAAGAGCCATGAATAGCTAACTGATATGCCGTTTGTAAATAATCTTGTGAATCGGTAGCTAAGTTACCTATCAATCCATCGCTGAGGGTATACTCCCCCAGCCAAAACAGGATGAATGTTGCTACTAACCGTAGTAGGATGGTAACGGATAGCCAAAAAAATACGCGATTAGGTGGAGGAATATGCAAGCGGTTCAACATTAGCTATAGAATAAATGTATTTTGAGCAAATCTAAGGGGATTTTGAACGTATCCGACAGTTTGATTTTAGACTGCCCTACATCGCGCCACTCTCTAAGCGGATATTCGTAAATTCGATGATAGGATTTTTCATAACCCATTTTCTTTTGCAA
>JANWVW010000261.1 GCA_025056095.1 Bacteroidia bacterium | reverse complement strand
CATTGTTGAGAATTATGGCAGGTGTAGATCAGGATTATATCGGAAAAGCTGTACTTACCCAAGGTTACACAGTAGGATATCTGCCCCAAGAACCTGAATTAGACAAAGAAAAAACAGTAATAGAAGTAGTAAGAGAAGGTGTCAAGCCCATAATGGATTTATTAGCAGAATACGAAGCTGTAAGCGCTAAGTTCGCTGACCCTAATGCAGACTACGACAAACTTTTAGCTCGCCAAGCCGAACTTCAAGACCAAATTGAAGCTAAAAATGCTTGGGAAATAGATGTAGTATTAGAAAAAGCAATGGATGCCCTGCGCTGCCCTGACCCTGATGCTAAAATTGCTCACCTTTCAGGCGGAGAAAAACGGCGCGTAGCCCTATGCCGCTTGCTCTTACAACAACCTGATATTTTACTATTAGACGAACCCACTAACCATTTAGATGCTGAAAGTGTCCATTGGTTAGAGCAACACCTCAAACAATATAAAGGTACAGTCATTGCCGTAACGCACGACCGTTATTTTTTAGACAATGTAGCTGAATGGATATTAGAGTTAGATAGAGGACAAGGCATCCCTTGGCATGGAAATTATTCTTCTTGGCTTCAACAAAAAAAGAAACGATTAGAGCAGGAAGAAAAACAAGCTTCACAACGAAAAAAGACCTTAGAAAGAGAATTAGAATGGATAAACATGACCCCTTCTGCCCGAAGGACAAAAAATAAAGCTCGTATCAATGCATACGAAAAGCTGCTATCCGAAGAAACAAAGGCAAAAATAGAGGAGTTGGAAATTTTTATTCCTATTTCGCGCCCGCTGGGGAATATTGTCATTGAGTTTGAAGGTGTTTCCAAAAGCTACGGCGATAGGCTGCTGATGGAAAATGTAACTTTCAGCATTCCAAAAGGCGCAGTAGTGGGAATTATCGGTCCTAACGGGGCAGGTAAAACCACTCTGTTCCGTATGATTGTTGGCAAAGAAAAACCTGATACAGGTATTATCCGCATCGGTGAAACGGTAGATTTAGGCTACGTAGACCAAGAACACGATGCTCTAATTGCCAATGCGGATAAGTCAGTCTATGAATTTATTTCCGAAGGTAACGAAAATATCATTGTAGGAGGTAAAAGCATGAACGCCCGAGCTTATTTGAGTAAATTTAACTTTACAGGTAGCGACCAATCCAAAAAAGTGAATCAACTATCGGGCGGGGAGAGAAACCGATTGCACTTGGCTTACATGCTCAAATCAGGCAGTAATGTACTGCTACTAGATGAACCTACCAATGATATTGATGTCAATACCTTGCGTGCTTTGGAAGAAGCTATTAACAATTATGCAGGCTGTGCTTTAATTATTTCCCATGATAGATGGTTCTTAGACCGTGTGGCTACGCATATTTTAGCTTTTGAGGGGGATAGTCAAGTGCGCTTTTTTGAAGGCAATTTTCAAGAATATGAAGAGGACCGTAAAAAACGTTTAGGCAAAGATGCTATTCCAAAGCGTATAAGGTACAAAAAATTGATATAGATAATAGATAGATACTTGTTTAATTAACTGCAAAAAGTTTTTTTTATAAATACAATGATTTTGATTTTTTGGGCGTGTCCTTGCTTGCATGAGCGCCAGCGAAACGCAAGCGAGGGACACGCCCAAAAAAATGAACCCTCAAAATCAACACAGTTTTTTTATGATTTTGTCTACGTCCGCAGGGGTGTCTACACCTATTGCATCATGCGGTGTATAAAAAGCATACATTTGATACCCTTGCTCTAACCAACGAAGCTGCTCTAATGACTCTGCTTGCTCTAACGAAGAGGGAGATATTTGAGCTATTTCTAAAAGGATATTGCGCCTAAATCCATATATGCCTACATGCTTTTTATATGGATACTGCTTTAACCACTCATTTTGCGGTAGATTCCTAATATAAGGTATTACACTGCGACTGAAATACAAAACTTTACCTCTTACATCCATAACTACTTTTGCCGTATTAGAACTTAATAAACTTTCCATATCCTTGAAGTCTGTATAAGCCGTGGCTATATGACAATCGGGGTTATTTAGTGTGTGTATAAGCGAATTTATGGTATCGGGATGTATGAGCGGTTCATCACCTTGAATATTCAAGATAAAATTATATTCAGGGTACAAAGCAGCTACCTCAGCACACCTATCTGTACCGCTGGGGTGTTTTTTATCGGTCATAATTACATTACCTTGCCAATTTTGTACATGTTTGTATATCCGTGTATCATCTGTAGCCACTATAATTTTATCAAGATTAGCTTTCTGAACCTGCTCATACACTCGTTGTATCATAGTTTTACCTGCAATATCTATCAGTGGTTTGCCTTCAAAACGAGTAGAACCATAACGGGCAGGTATAACCCCCAACACTAAATTAGAAGCCATGTTTAGCAATAATTACACAAATATAGGTGGAATAGGGACTATTTTGAGCATTATCTACATATCCGACTCCAATGTCATGGCAGGTTGCATAAAATTCTTCCATCGATAGCAAGTGTTTTCTATGACCAAGAGAGGGAGTTCTTTTATCTATAATTAAAAAGTCAATTACAGCGGGACCACCCTCAATTCCTGCGGCAATTGACTCAAAATAATTGCTTTTTTTATCCTTTATCCAACTTTTTGGAAGTTTATAGCCTGCTTTGTGAATTTTAATATTAATTCCATCTCCGTCGGGGTCAACGTGATCAAAATATTTACGTTTAGCCATATCCATAGCTTTATTCTCTGCAACTTTTGCCAAAGTATCGTTCCATTTTAAGGCTGGTTGGGGTTTTACATTGTTTAGGTCAGCTTTTAATCTTTGACTATGAGCAGCAGGGTTCTGCCGAATGAGATTTAAGTGTTCGTATGCTTTTTTTGCTTCTTCTCTATTTATGGTTTGCGAATAACTATTTACCAAGCATAGGCTGCTTAGTACTGAGATGAAAATAGACTTTGTCATAGTTATATTAAAGTTGAATGTAGATAATTATTTTTCTTTGCCAATGTGCGGAAGTATAAAAGAGATAGGTATTTTTTTGGGCGTGTCCTTGTGGGCGTTTCGCTTGCGCTCATGCCCACAAGGTCGGCGTGCTGCGGGCTGCGCTAACGCTTCGGTGCTGCGCTTCGCTTCGCACTGGGCTAACGCCCACCCTCCGCATGCCTCACGCAGCAGCCTTGGGATGTTTTACCTTGTTCGTATATATACGTTTGTTTTACCTTGTTTAATGCTCATTATCAAATACTTAAAAAGTTAAAATTTTTTACCCTGTTTGATATACCCCCATTTTATATTGTTTTGAGTTCATTTTCAAGTATGTACAAGGTTAAACTCCGAATACATGAACTTTTAACAATCCTTTAACCCTGAACATTCAAGTTTTACCTTATTTAGTATTGATTTTCAATAATTTACAAGGTTAAAATGTGTTTTTTACCTTGTTTATTATTCATTTTCAAGTACTTACAAGGTTAAGGTTTGAGTAAATAGAGTTAGCGTACTTGTAGCGTTCTCTGCGTGAGGCATGCGGAGGGCAAGCCGTCAGGCTTGGTGCGAAGCCCCTCTCCCACACTGTCGCTCTTGCCCAGGGGGT
>JANWVW010000260.1 GCA_025056095.1 Bacteroidia bacterium | reverse complement strand
GAGCATGCCGTTAGGCAGTGCGTAGCGCAGCGAAGCACCGAAGCGAAGCGTAGTGCGGAATGCCCCGACCCTTGCGTTAGCAAGGGGCACGCCCAAAAAAAACTTTTTAGACCTATACTTAACTCATTAACTCATCTTTACTCATCAACGTTGTTCAAAACTTGCTTTATTTCGTCATACGCATAGCCTTTGCCCTGTAAAAAGCGCAAAAGCTTCGCTCTTTGTACGTAATCCTGAGTGTCGTATCCGCTCTTTTCAATCAACTTTTGTAGCGTAAAGTAATACTCTTGTTCAGGAATATGATTTAGCGCATTTTCTATACATGTGTCAGAAATTTGCTTCTGCTTAAGAGCATATACAATTTTGATCTTACCCCATTTCTTTGTATGGAACTTACCAACGGCAAATTGAATCGCAAAACGCTCATCATCAAGGAATTTATCTTTTTTGAGCTGCTCAATCAAAGTTTCTTGCTCTAACTGATTGAGTTCAAACCTATTTAGATATTGATATATTTCTGCGGTACACCGTTCTTGATAGGCACAGTACTTGGCTAACTTTACATAAATTTCCTGTAACTTTTGAGGTAAGTGCTTCATGTTAAGATTTATTTTTAAGCAAATCACGAATTTCTGCTAACAGTTTTTCAGTGGGTGTAGGTTCTACCACAGCTTCTTCTGCTTTTTTGCGTTTAAGCTGGTTGATAGCTTTGACCATAACAAAAATGATAAAAGCTAAAATAGTAAAGTCTACCGCAGTTTGAATGAAATTACCGTACATGATGGCTACTTCGGGGTTATCCATTCCTGTAACAGGGTCTTTTGAAGCACGTTTGAGCACTATTTTAAGATTGTTGAAACGAGTTCCACCTACTAGCAAACCAATTGGGGGCATAATTAGGTCGTTAATTACAGAGGTTACAATTTTTCCAAAGGCTGCCCCAATGATTGTACCTACGGCAAGGTCAATTACATTACCTCTGATAGCAAATTCCTTGAATTCTTTAATGAAAGATTTGAGAAAGGACATAGGCTTTTTATTGATAGGTAAAAATTCCGTATGGCGTGTGCAAAGTTAATTTTTTTCCTGAATCTGTTTGACAATATCCAATAATTTGAGCTTGTATTTTGAAATTTTGGGCTATGGCTATAATTTGATGAGCTGTACTTTCATCGGTATATATTTCTAATCTGTGTCCCATGTTGAACACTTTGTACATTTCTTTCCAATCCACATTTGAACCTTGCTGAATGTACTTGAATATTGGCGGAACATCAAAAAGGTTATTTTTAATAATATGCAAGCCTTCTACAAAGTGAAGGCATTTCGTTTGTCCACCTCCTGTACAATGCACTATGCCGTGAATTTTATTGCGGTATGCTTCAAAAACTACTTTCATGAGTGGTAAATAAGTGCGTGTAGGTGATAAGACTAGTTTGCCAATTGGAATATGAGGTATTTCAGGGATGGAATCTGTAAGTTTGAATTTGCCCGTATAGACCAAAGTAGAGGGCAAGTCAGTATCATAGCTTTCAGGATATTGCTGTGCATAGAAAGAACAAAAAATATCATGGCGTGCGGAAGTTAGACCATTGCTGCCTATACCGCTGTTATATTCTGTTTCATAGGTAGCTTGTCCAAAACTGGCTAAACCTACAATTACATTACCTGCTTGAATACGTGCATTGTCAATTATCTCTGTTCGTTTGATTTTTGCAACGGTTGTGGCATCTACAATAATAGTACGCACTAAGTCGCCTACATCAGCGGTTTCACCACCTGAAAAATGAATATGTATTCCCCACTGTCTAAATTGTTCTATGCATTCTTTTGTCCCTTCGATAATAGCTTGAATTACCTCTTGTGGAATTTTATTTTTATTTCGCCCAATAGTAGAAGAAACAACAATGTTATCTGTAATACCTACACATAACAAGTCATCTGTGTTCATCACTAAGGCATCTTGTGCAATGCCCTTCCATACTGAAATATCGCCTGTTTCTTTCCAATACAAGTAGGCTAATGAACTTTTTGTTCCTGCACCATCGGCATGCACTACTAATGCATATTCTTCATCTTGGCTTAGTACATCAGGAATGATTTTACAAAAAGCCTTTGGATATAAACCTTTGTCTAAAATTTGTATAGCTTTGTGTACTTCTTTTTTGTCCGAAGAAACGCCTCTCAAATTGTATAGATCTGCCATGTGGTACAAAAGTTACAGTAATAATTTAGAGAAACAACTTGTTAGCTCAAAAATACCAATTTCAGACAATTTTTTTTAAGATTTGAACGAATTCATCAATTTCTTCCATAGTGTTGTATAGAGGAACGGGTGCAATACGAATAACATCAGGTTCGCGCCAATCTGCGATTACACCTGCTTCGCAGAGTTTTTGAAAAACTTTTTTACCTTGTTTACCTACTCTGATAGAAGTTTGGCAACCTCTGTCTTTAAGTTCGAAGGGAGTAATAATTTCTACAAGATTTTGTATTCGTTCTAGTAGAAAGGTTATCATTTCTTCGGATTTTTTACGGAGAGCGGGCATAGTGGCTTCATCAAAAATGTCTAAGGAAACTTTGTGTGCTACCATGTTCATGACGGGTGCGTTGGATAGTTGCCAGCCTGCGGCGCCGCGCATAGGTATAAAGTCTGGTCCCATTAAGAAACGAGTTTGTTCATCGTGCCCCCACCAACCTGCAAAGCGAGGTAAATCTGATGCATCGGCATATTTTTCATGTACAAAGCAACCTGCTACGGCACCAGGTCCAGAATTGAGGTATTTATAGGTGCACCATACTGCAAAATCTACCTCCCAGTCGTGTAATTGAAGCAAAATGTTTCCCGCAGCGTGTGCTAAATCAAAACCTACTACAGCGCCAACTTTGTGTGCTTCTTTGGTAATAGCTTCCATGTCAAACGCCTGACCTGTGTAATAATTTACTCCGCCTAACATAACCAAAGCTAAGCTGTTGCCTGCATCGTGAATGGCTTGTAGAATATCTTCTGTGCGTAGAGTATGCTCCCCTGGGCGAGGTGTAAGCTCTATCAAAGCAGTTTTTACATCGTATCCATGAAATAAAATTTGGCTTTTTACTGCATATTGGTCTGATGGAAAAGCGCCGCCTTCAATCATAATTTTGTACCTTTTGGGTGTAGGTCTGTAAAAAGAAACCATCATCAAATGCAGGTTTACGGTTAGGTTGTTCATCATTACTACTTCAATGGGCTTAGCTCCTACTAACCGTGCTGCTTTTTCTGAAAAAAATTCATGATACTTGAACCATGGGTTTTTACCGTGAAAGTGTCCTTCTACTCCCAAGTTAGCCCAATCTTCTAGTTCTTGGCGTATAGCTTCTAGGACACCTTTGGGTTGTAATCCCAAAGAGTTTCCGCAAAAGTAAATGTATGGCTTTTGTGTTTTAGGGTTTGTAGGAATGTAGAACCTATCCCGATACATGTAAGCAAAGGTATGAAAAATAACTATATAAGATTTAGAAAGAATAGTTTTATTTTGGGCGTGCCCCTTGCTACGCAAGGGTCGGGGCATTCTGCACTACGCTTCGCTTCGGTGCTTCGCTAACGCTGCGCACTGCCTAACGGCATGCTCCATGCCCCTCACGCAGATAA
>JANWVW010000259.1 GCA_025056095.1 Bacteroidia bacterium | reverse complement strand
TCTCCTTCTAACCAAGTTGAATGCGTCAGGCAGCAGTTTGGTCTATTCTACGTATATCGGGGGAAGCTCTCTGGATTGGGGCCGTGGTATCGTCATAGATGGTAGCGGCAGTGCGTATGTAACGGGTTGTACTTGGTCAACCGATTACGATGTTACCTCAGGAGCGTTTCAAACAACGAATGGGGGCAACGCAGATGTTCTTCTAACCAAATTGAATGCGTCAGGCAGCAGTTTGGTCTATTCTACGTATATCGGGGGAAGTAGTAACGATGAAGGCTATGGCATTGCCGTAGATGGCAGTGGCAGTGCGTATGTAACGGGTTATACAAATTCAACCAATTACGATGTTACCGCAGGGGCATTTCAAACGACGAATGGAGGACTTTGGGATGTTTTTGTAACGAAGTTGAATGCGTCGGGAAGTGGCTTGGTGTATTCTACGTATATTGGGGGAAGTGGTGATGATGTGGGCTATGGCATTACCGTAGATGGCAGTGGCAGTGCGTATATAACGGGTTATACTCAATCAACCGATTACGATGTTACCGCAGGGGCGTTTCAAACAACGTACGGAGGAGGAACTTATGATGTTTTTGTAACGAAGCTGGATTTTACAGTAACCTCATTACAGGAAAACACTATTACTTCTGAAACTAAAAATAATTTTAGTCTGTATCCTAACCCTGCACAGAACTATGTAATAATAGAGAACTACACAAATAGCGTTCAGGAATATGAATTAAGTGATATTTCAGGTAAAGTATTGCAGGTTTATACGTTACCGCAAGGTAAAAATAACATAGAACTGAACTTACCAAAGGGAATGTATTTCATCCGAGCACGAAGAGGGGGTAAAGCAGAGAGGTTTGTAGTGGAGTAGAATGAAGTAAAAGCCCCTGCAAATAAATTTGCAGGGGCTTTTTGCGTGAGGCATGCGGAGGGCGTGCGTTAGCACGGTGCGGAGCGCAGCGAAGCACCGAAGCGCTAGCGTAGCCCGTAGCACGCCGACCCTTGCGCAGCAAGGGGCACGCCCAAAAAATAAAATTACTTAAAGTTCTTAATTTTCAATCTTGCATTGTGTTCAGGTGCATTTTCAAAAGTGGCAAATATAGTTTGCACAGCAAGTATTTGGTCTGAACTTTTTACCTTGTACTGAAAAATATATTTACGCTTTTGGGCTTCGTCTGCAAAAGCATACTGGGCTACGCTATCTGTGTAGGAAGCAAGTATTTTCATGTTTTTGAATTCAAAAACATGCTGTTTTTGGGGGCGCGCTAATTCCATTTGTGGAACTACTTGACCTGAATCCGCATACACAATTTGACAAGAAAAATCGGGATGAGATAAGCTCAATTGTTGAGGTTCGGTGTGGTTAAGAGAGGTATTTTTAGGAAGTTTCAAGTAAAAACCATGCTCTCTGAATAGTTTTTCACTTAACTGCTCTTCAAAACCTTTTTCATACAACTTTTTATGCATTTGAGATTGCTCAAATAACCTGAACTCATCAGCAAGGTTGTGTCCCTTTTGCAAAAAACGCTCTACTAAAAGAGAATCTGAACCACTATAAGCATAAACAATTTTTTGAGGTATCGCAAAAGTATCATTTTCTACTTTTACAAAGCCTAAGTTGCGTCTTGCGTTCTCTCTACCTGCTTCGGTCAAATGGGATAAAATTAGTTCACTTGCTGCTGAACCATCATTAACATTGCCAACTACTAACAAGTTTCTCTGCGTTTTATGTAATTCCCAATTATCGAACGCTACAAATTTGACTTGATAAGGGCGTTCCATGTTAAAAACTTCTTCAATAGCGCTTTTGAGAGGATGCGCTAAAAGGCGTTTATCCATAAGAATGTGTATTTCCCCTACTTTACCTTGCGAACGGACTTTCTTTTTAGTGCTTTTACAACCTGCAAACAGTGCGATTACTGCCAATAGAATACCACAAAACAGAGCTTTTTTTAATTTAGATAGCAACCTTTCTTGTGAAAAAGTGAAGTTCATACGTTTGAATACAACTTATCAATTTGCTAAAAAGTTTGAAGCTGTATTTTCTTGCAAAAAGCGCACAGATGCCACCAAGTCTTTATGCAAAAAGCGGTCTTTATCTATGAATGGCACATATTCTCTGTACGCTTTCCATAATTTTTCTAAGGCAGGGCTAGTGCTGCCTTGTTTTCTAAAAGAAGCTGCTTGCGCTGCGGTCATAAGTTCAATGGCTAACACTTTTTCTACATTTTCTAAAATTTTGTACAGTTTAACGGCGCTATTAGCGCCCATACTTACATGATCTTCTTGTCCATTAGAGCTTGGTATAGAGTCCACACTGTTGGGCATACACAGCATTTTTATTTCAGATACTATGCCTGCTGCTACATATTGCGGTATCATCAAACCTGATTGTAAGCCTGGATTTAAGGTTAAAAATAGGGGTAGTCCCCTTTGTCCTGATAATAGAAGGTAAGTTCTACGTTCGGAAATACTGGCTAGTTCAGCCATTGCCATGGCTAAATAGTCTAAGGGTAAAGCTAATACCTGTGCATGAAAATTTCCACCTGATAGCACAACTTTATCTTGATAAAATACATTTGGATTATCGCTGACTGCGTTAATTTCTGTAGTGAAAATTTCTTCTACGTGTTTTATAGCCGTGTAGGTAGCGCCGTGCACTTGGGGAATACATCTGAATGAGTAAGGATCTTGTACATGTTTTTTAGGTTGTTGTATCCATGTAGAGTCCTGCAACCAAGTGCGAAGGCTTTGGGCTGCTTCTATTTGTCCCTTATGAGGGCGTATTGCATGTAGGCGTTCATCAAAAGGTTCTATGCGCCCATCAAAGGCATCTAGGGAAAGTGCAGCAATTGCATTTGCCCACTGCCAAAGTTGATGAGCTTTATGTATGCAGTAAGCGCCGTAGGCTGTAATAAATTGTGTTCCATTGATTAAGGCTAATCCTTCTTTTGGACCTAACTCAATAGGTTTAATAGCGTCAATTTGCTGAGTAGGGGTTATTTTACCTTGCAACCATACTTCGCCTTCTTTTATCAGGGGCAAAGACAAATGAGCTAAAGGGGCTAAATCTCCACTTGCGCCCAAAGATCCTTGGGTATAAACCACAGGAATAAAATTGTTATTCCACAAAAAAACCAGCTGTTGTATAGTAGCCGAATTTACTCCCGAATAGCCTTGTAAAAGTGCTTTAATCTTAAAAAGTATCATTAAGCGAACAATTAAAATGGGTACGGTATCTCCAATTCCACAAGCATGCGAACGAAGTAAATTGACTTGTAATTCTTTAAGCTCGCTTTTAGAGATAGCTGTGTTGGCTAATGCGCCAAATCCTGTATTAACGCCATAGATGAGAGTATTCAGATCTTCGGTAATTTCTTGAATGTACTGATAGGAAAGCTGAATTTGTTCTAATAAACTTCTGTCTATGTCAATTGCTTGTGGATTTTGGGCTAAAGCTACTGCTTCGTCAATATATAAAGGTTTTTGAGTGAATATAAACATATTTGCAAAAATAGTTGATTTTGCTGTTAAATTAAGTTTGTTTTTTCTTTTTTTGGGCGTGCCCTTGCCCGCTTTCGCTGCGCTCACGCGGGCAAGGTCGGCGTGCTTCGGGCTACGCTATCGCTTCGGTGCTTCGCTTCGCTCCGCACTGGGCTAACGCCCACCC
>JANWVW010000258.1 GCA_025056095.1 Bacteroidia bacterium | reverse complement strand
CCCGTAGCACGCCGACCTTGCCCACACAAGCGCAAGCGAAGTGTGGGCAAGGGCACGCCCAAAAAATTAAAACTTAATCTCTCACTATCATTCTTACGTAAAGCAGGAATCTGTGAATTATTCATTACCTTCACTATCCTGATTTTGCTGTCTACGCTTCCGTTTAGGAGGATTTTTTTCCATTTCTGCTTCTTTCTCCTCTAAACGTTTTTCACGTTTTTGGTCATATTCAGCTTGCTTACGTATTTTACGATTTGCCCTTTCCGCACGTTTTCTTTTACGCTCTTTTTCCTTAGCTACTTTCTTCTTTAATTTCTCTTTTTTCTTCTTCTCTTTTTTGTTTTCAGGAGGTTGTACGTCAATAGCAATATTGTAGGGAATAGGAGGACCATTATATTGGGCTTGAAAGTCTACCAATTTAAGGGATTCTTCGGGGTAAGCTGCTAAAATCCAATCATACCTACCTCTATAAGTCATTTCTCTAATCATAATTCGCTTCGTTTCTTCCTTTTTAATCACTTTTCGTTTCATTTTAATTTTTCGCTTACCGTGCTTTCCATATTTAATTTTGCTTAAATCTTGCGGTACTATACGCACTACAATTTTAATCGGATGATCAACATTTTTCTTTACTTTGAAGTTGGTTACAATAGCTTCCCCCTTAGAAGTGGTAATGTAGTTACCTTTGCCTACTCCTGTATATCTGCCCATTAACTTACAATGTTTGTGTTTATTCCTAAAAAAATTACGGGCGTCGTGCTTAATAACTTGCCATCGCGTAGGTTTATCAAATTGAATAGGGCATTCCTGCTGATTGAGCAAACAACTATTGCTCGGTACAGTAATCGGGTAACAAGTGTAACGTGAAAAACGGCGGGCTTTTTGTAGTTTGGCATAACAGGAATAGCTGTACTCTTTCAAACGAAAACGAATAGGCTGCTGATAGCAACTGTAGCGCCTAAAAGAATAGAACCTTTTTGTCTTTGGTGCGCATGAGTAACGATATTCCTTTAATCTAAATTGAACGGGCTGTTGAAAACAACTGTATCTCTTAAAAGAATAGAATTTTTTCGTTTTTGGGGCACAAGAATATCGATATTCTTTTAATCTAAACTGAATAGGCTGTTCATGACAACTATACCTTTTGAATGAATAGAATTTTTTTGTTTTAGGGGTGCAAGAATATCTGTATTCTTTGAGCTTAAATTGAATGGGCTGCTCACGGCAAGCATACCTTCTAAAAGAATAAAACTTTTTAGTTTTGGGCGTACAGGAATATCCTATATCTCTTAAACTAAATGTTATACGCTGCTCCTGGGGATTGTAACGACTAAATCGCTTTGCTCTACGAGTCTTGTAACCTGGATTGTAGTTCAAATCCCTTTGTTTTACAGTATATTTGATGGGATAACATCCACTTCCACGACATATAGAGCGCCGATAACCACTTCTACTTGTTGATTTTGCTTTTTTGTACCTTATACCAATGGGGTAGTTCATTCTTTTTACGGATGCCCGAACTTTTACTTGTTGGCATCCTTCTCCTTTACAAACTCGCTTGCGATAAGAATAATTCGTATTACCCTGTGCATAACTTTCCTCACACAAAGTAAAAAATAAAACACAGCATATTATACTGTATATGCGCTGAACTTTTATCCATACAAGTATATCCCAAAATCTCATTACGCTGTGTAAAATAGTAAATTCTGTGCCATTGAGTAGCCTTTATACGTATTTGGCATAGCAAAGATATAAAAAATATTGTAATTTTATGCAAAACTAATGAATGTATTTTTTGTAACTTGGCTTTTTAATGTTCAACTTTGCACTTTTAATTTTTTCTCCTTAATCCAAAGTAGCTAACTTTTGCGCTAAATGTTTATTTACCTCTATGCACTTCTCTACGGAAATACCATTGAGCCAATTGCCTGAAAAATAAATTCCTTTTGATTCCCATTGATGTACAAAAGGCAAAATGTCAGCATAATTAGCTTCATATTGTGGAATAGCTTTTTCCCATACATGTAGATGAGTAAAAATAGGAGCTTCGGTTATATTAAGGTAGTTTGCTAATTCTTGATGTACTTTATCTTGAATCTCATTTTGCGAATACGACAAAAATTTTTGACCTATAAAAGAAGTTAGTAAAACTTCATCGGAATGGCAAGTGTTGGGAAATATTGTGGAAGAGAAAATAGTACCCAAAATGAAAGTATTGTACATGCTGGGGTGCAAAGCACCAAAGCCATCTAACTTGTGCTTTACTTTATCTTTACGATAAACAGAGTGCACAACACATACAGGTGCATAGGGAATACATGCCAACTTTTGTGCAAAGTCAGCAGACAAGGATTCTACGTATTTTGCAACACTATACGCAGGTGCAGTAAAAACAATTCTTTTAGCAGAAACAGTATTTTTATTGGACAAAATGAGAGTATGTTTTAAGTCTCCGAATTCAATTTTTTCTATAAACGTGTTGAGATACACACTTGATTTTTGGGCTTGATATATTGTTTGTACTAAGGTGTGCATACCGTTCCGAAATGAAATACTCCCTTTTGAACGATACATCTTTTGATATTTGATAAAACCTTTAATGATGCTGCCTGTGTGTTTTTCGGCTTCTATTAAAGTGGGAAAAGCATATTCGGTAATTAGCTTTTGACTATCCCCAGCGTATATGCCTGCTACAAATGGATTTACCACTTGCTCTGCTACTTCAATTCCAAAATGGCGTACAAAAAAATCATGTACAGTTTCTTTTTTGGGCGGATTAGGATTAGGTTTTTTAGATAAGTCTTTGAGTATTTGAATTTTTGTAGATAAGCTAAAAAATGAATTCAAAAGAAGTGAAACGGGATTTGAGGGCAAAGCGGCATAGCCATTTTTCTTTAAGATAAACCGTTTTCGAGCTTTTTTGTCAGGATAGATTATTTGTTCAGTTAGATTAAGCTCTTGGATAAGCTCCCATACGTGCGGTTTGGCTAATACAGTGTTAGGTCCAAGCTCGAGTGTTCTACCTTGTAGGCATAGCGTTTGAATATTACCCCCTATTTTTTGGGATTGTTCTACAAGAATATAAGGAATTTTTTGTTTTTGTAAGTAGTAGCCCAATGTCAATCCGCTTATTCCTCCACCAATAATAACTATCATGGTTTTAGAGTGGAAGTTCAGCTAAATGATCTTTTTTCAAAGGCTTAGTGATAAATTTGACTACATTTTGATATGAAAAAGCATGATCTACGTCCGCTTGATTGTTAGATGAGGTAAGAATTATTATCTTAGTGTGATTATTGTACTGTTGAGAAAAATCTTTGAACCATTCTAAAAATGCAAAGCCGTTTTCGCCAGGCATATTCAAATCTAAAAATATCACATCTGGCAAAGGTTCTTTGTTTTTAACGAGTAGCTCTATAAACTCTTTTGCATTTTTGACAGAGGTACAAGCATGTACGTGCTGTGCAAATTGCATTATATCAATCACTCTGCGATGAATGAAGTTATCCACATCATTATCATCAATTAGTAGGATAGAGCGCACTTTCATTTCTTAGCGCTGCAAAGGTAATAAATTTATTTTGTCTTACAATTGACTTTTTATTGTTTATTGTATGTAAAGGTTAATTTTTTGGGCGTGCCCTTGTGGGCATTTCGCTTCGCTCATGCCCACAAGGTCGGCGTGCTTCGGGCTACGCTATCGCTTCGGTGCTTCGCTGCGCTCCGCACTGGGCTATCGC
>JANWVW010000257.1 GCA_025056095.1 Bacteroidia bacterium | reverse complement strand
ACGGGCTACGCTATCGCTTCGGTGCTACGCTGCGCTCCGCACCGTGCTAACGCACGCCCTCCGCATGCCTCACGCAACAAAAAACCCTCGTAAGCAACGCTTACAAGGGCTCGCAATTCCAATTAACTATCAACAATTAACCCTTACTCACTACCAAACGCTTAACTATCACCTGACTACCTAACTGTACATAGCACACATACATACCCGCAGGTAAATCCTCAGTGGAAATACTAACCACCTGACTTCCTATTACACTTCCCTCATATACCTCTCGCAATACCTTGCCCTCTACACCCAATAACCGAACTATTACCCGCTCCATAACAGGAACTTTAATACTCATATACGCTACCTCCTGCGCAGGATTAGGATACAACTCACTTACATAACTACCGCCAAAACCTGTATTACCTACATCAGTGCATACCTTAACCACAATGTACGCAGTATCTTTGTTTGTGCAACCATTCGCATTAGTGTAACTGTAAATAACCATGTTTGAACCTATGCTCGCTAAACCAGGATTAAACGTATTACCCCCAGTAATGTATGCCCCGCCTGAATACGTACCTCCCGCAGGCGTACCCCCTGTAAGAGTAAATGGAGCATCAGTACTACAAACCGTATCCTGAGAAGCAGGCACAGTATAATTTACAGAAGGCAAACTATTAACTTTGATTGTACCTGTTGCCGTAGCTGTACCACAACCTGTGGGCGTTACTGTGTAGTTAAACGTACCCGTTGCTGTGGGCGTACCGCTGATGGTTACTGTTCCACCTGAATAGGTAAAAGTTACCCCCACAGGTAACCCCGTAACCGTTGCACCTGTGGCATTGGTAGTTGTGTAGGTAATCGTAGTAATCGGCGTGCCTATACATACAGTTTGATTCGCTGTACTAGACGCAGAAGAAAGTGTAATGGTCCTATTCGGATTCACGGTAATAGTACCTGTTGCCGTAGCTGTACCACAACCTGTGGGCGTTACTGTGTAGTTAAACGTACCCGTTGCTGTGGGCGTGCCACTGATGGTTACCGTTCCACCTGAATACGTAGAAGTTACTCCCGCAGGTAACCCCGTAACCGTTGCCCCTGTGGCATTGGTAGTTGTGTAGGTAATCGTAGTAATCGGCGTGCCTACGCATACAGTTTGATTCGCTGTACTAGACGCAGAAGAAAGTGTAATGGTCCTATTCGGATTCACGGTAATAGTACCTGTTGCCGTAGGTGTGCCACAACTGGGTGTTACTGTGTAGTTAAACGTACCCGTTGCTGTGGGCGTACCACTAATAGTTACTATCCCACCTGTGTATGTAAATGTAACTCCCGCAGGTAGACCTGTTACATTTACACCTGTTGCCGTAGTGCTGTATGTAATGTTCGTAATAGGGGTACCTACACAAACCGTTTGATTATTCGTACCCACAGCTGAAGTGAGGGTGAAGGGGAGGACAGGACATATCTTCGTTACAAAAACATCATTCCATCCTCCCCCAAACGTCGTTTGAAACGCCCCTGCGGTAACATCGTAATCGGTTGACCGTGTTTCACCCGTTACATACGCACTGCCACTGCCATCTACGGCAATGCCAGAGCCATAATCATCATCACTTCCCCCAATATACGTAGAATACACCAAGCTACTGCCCGACGCATTCAACTTCGTTACAAAAACATCCCAATTTCCCCCATTCGTCGTTTGAAACGCCCCTGCGGTAACATCGTAATCAGTTGAACGAGTCCTACCCGTTACATACGCACTGCCACTGCCATCTACGGCTATGCCTAAGCCCCTATCATTACTACTTCCCCCAATATACGTAGAATAAATAAGCGGGTCAATTACTAATACTTTGCTTCTATCATAGCTGCCCAAAGCAATCTGCCAAAAATCCCCATTTTTTACAAACTTACTCGGCACAGTACGGCTGCCTTGGCACGTATGCAACTCTGCCATCGCTACCTCCCCAAAACGGGTAGTAAAACATAACTGGCTTTCTCCTTTGGTATAAACACTGTACTGCCCACGCAACTTAAACTTAATCTGCGAAGCATCTGCGTATGGCTGTACTACAAAATCATACCGCAAATTGCCATTGTCAAAGTAATAGCGTAGGTCTATACCTTCATAGACGTTCTTTACAATAGCTTCTTTATACAAACCTACGTACGTAGCATGTTTGCTGGGGTCATTGCCAATAAAGTAGTTGTAGTATCCTTCCTGTTGCATTTTACCCTCCCGTGCAGGGTTAGGGTTGTAGTTTTGTAACTCAAAGAGTACTCTGTGTCCAAGTAAAATTTCGTTTTCAGGGTCATGGTCAAATTTGTGTTTGGGAAGCATGCTACGGCTGAATTCTGCGGCTTTGTTGCGTTCTATTTTGTAGAACGTGTAATTTACCCCGTATTTGGTAATCCACGCATCCAAGCCGCCCATACGGCAGAGGTATAACACATCGCTATGCCACTGACCTTTGTTCTCTATAAAGAACAAGCGGTCAGCTTTGGCTAATGCACTTTGGGCTTTGTCATCTTTTGCCCAAACTTGGAGGATGCACACTAAAAATCCAAGAAAAAAGATAAGCCTTTTCATATAATTACGAATTGTGTTTCAAATATAAAGTATTTATTTGACTCAGCAAAAAAAATGAGATATTTTTTTTACAAGTTTTCTTATCCAAAACCAAAACTGCAACCAAATACAAAGTTTCTGTAGGCATGTCCCTACCCACGTTACGCTCAATCATCCCCGCAGCACGCCCATCCCAAACACAGCAAAAAAACACCCCCTAGACTTAATACAACATCAACACAACACAAACCTTTGAAATTTATGCCTAGCTATCTACACCCTTTTATTGATACATAATCGTAGAACAATTAAAATTTATACGCTTTGCTGCACTCATGCAAATACGCTCTTACCGTATATCTTTTTAATTTTTGTATCTTTCGTATTCTTTTTCAAAAATTTTTGTCGCTAATTTGAGCACGTATTTATGAAAATACACTGTCAAATGTTTTATTAAATACGCTGCATTTGCGTACTCCATGCCCATTTTTGCCGCTTCGGCGGCATGATAATACATGTTTCTCTGCGCATAAATCAGTGCAATAATCTCAATACCTGAAGCATCGTTATTCAATACAGTTTTACATTTTTCTTTCAGTGCTTGTGATACATTCTTCTCAGATTGAATTTTGCTTATTAGCTCCTCAAAATCCTTTTTGAAGCCACTATCGCTCATACACTTTGACCTTATACCATCTAATGCTTCCTTTAATACAGATAAAGCGCTCACCTCAGCTAAAAATTCCTTTGAATATCCCCCATACACGATTTTTTCACCAATGTGATATCTTCCTGTTCCTTTTACATACTTAGATAACGCTTCATAGGCGTTCCAACTCTCCATTAGTTTTACTAATAGGGCATAAACCTCCTTCACTTCCTTAGTTTTTGTGTACGAGACTTCTCCCTTGAAGTCAATTTCAATATCAATTGCAAGCCTCAGCCTGATGTCAAATAACCTCAAACCTCTTGGAAATCTCTCTTTCAAAAGTTCTTTTAAGTTTGTAAGGGCTTTATCATAAGACCTAAATTCATTTTCAAAGTTGCTTTCCATACTCTATTGTAGATAAATAATTTGATTGAAAAGTTAAAACTTTATTTCATATAGTCAAATCTTTTTTTGGGCGTGCCCTTGCCCACACTTCGCTTGCGCTTGTGTGGGCAAGGTCGGCGTGCTACGGGCTACGCTTTC
>JANWVW010000256.1 GCA_025056095.1 Bacteroidia bacterium | reverse complement strand
CGCAGCGAAGTACCGAAGCGTTAGCGTAGTGCGGAATGCCCCGACCCTTGCGTCAGCAAGGGGCACGCCCAAAAAATAAACTTAAATAAACTTACTCTTGACAAACATAGCAGAGTTAAAAAATTTCATGTCTATTTTTTGACCTTTCATGCTCTACTTTTTGCCAATCATGCACAAATTTTGACAATTCAAGTAGCTTTCTACCTATTCAAGATTAAAGCCCTGTATTTTTGTGTCAGCAATGTCGGGAAGACATCGCAACAGTAATTGAGCAGGCGTAAGGTTGATTCCCCGTAATGGGTTGAGTCCCTTACGTTTTTTATTTTTATGTACTTTTGTGCAATGTCCCTTCAAAATTGGCTTAAAAATCCCTTGTGGAGCGCGTATTTGACAGGAATTTTAGGCGTTTTAGCTTTTCCGCCTTCACCTTTATTTGTTTTAGCTTTTATCTTTTTTGTACCTTTGCTTTACGCACTACTGCATCATGATTTTAACTATCCTTCTATTCAAAAACCGCACTTTATCAAATATGCATCAGGGTACTTATGGCTAAGCATTTTGATAGGTTTAGTTTTGGGCAGTGTATTAGAAAGTCAAGGCGTTGAAAATACCATAGCGTGGATAGCCGGCGTGCTTCCTGCCATTATTTTAACCTCATATACAGCTCAATATCACAGATTTAGCGCTATTTATTTAGCCCTACTACTATGGAACACAGGGACTTGCTACTGGCTATGTTATGCTAGTGTAGCAGGTGGCTTAGGGGCTATTTTAGTCAATCCACTTTTACAAAGCTTACCAATTTTGCTCTTTCTGAACGTATATCCCAAAACTACGCCCAAAATAGCCTATTTAACATTGGTAGCCGCATGGATAAGCTTTGAATACTTACATTTTCGTTGGGATTTATCTTGGTCCTGGATAACCTTAGGGCATGCGCTTTCTACCTTTACTTTTGGCATGCAATTTTATGAATGGACGGGCGTACTAGGAGGTTCATTATGGATTTGGATAGTTAATCTCTTGATACTATCCATTTTTTTGCATCATAACAACCGATTGAGAAAGGTTTTGAGCGTAGCTATAACTCTGCCTTTATTAGCAGACTTTATTTTTTGGTTTCATGTACCACAACCTACTCAAAATTTAACTGTTTCTATCATTCAGCCAAACATTGACCCCTACCACAAATTTGATGAAAATACTGTACAAAAGCAATTGCAAACTTTTATCTCCCTTATTCGCCAAGCGCAAAAAGATAAACCGGATTGGATTATTTTACCTGAAACAGCTATTCCGTACAGCATTTGGGAAGAGCAACTCTACCAAGATACTTTTGTCAAAGCGCTTCAAGCAGAGTTAGTCCATGATAAACAAGCTATTTTGTTAGGGATTACTTCTGTGCGTAGATATATCAACGGACAAGGCAAAAGCGCAAGTGCAGCAAGGTTAGAGGGTACTTCAGATTGGTATGACATGTATAACGCAGCTACCATCATCACAAAAAACAATGAAGTTCAATTTCATAGAAAGTCAAAATTAGTACCTTTGGTAGAGCGAATGCCTTTTTTAAGTGTATTAGGAGTTTTAGAAAAATACAGCATGATACGTTTAGGGGGTGAATCGCACAGCTTGGGCAAAGTAGATAAGGTACAAACTTTAACTTACCAAAAAGTGCGCGTAGCGCCTATTATTTGCTACGAGTCAATTTATGGGAATTACATTACTGATTTTTGCAGACAAGGAGCAGATTTTTTTGCCATAATTACAAATGATGGCTGGTGGAGAAATACATCAGGCTACATTCAGCATGCTTACTATGCTAAAATTAGAGCGATTGAGAACCGTAGATATATTGCTCGTTGTGCAAATACAGGGCGTTCTATGTTTATTGATGCTAGAGGGGGAGTACATCAACCTACGAAATGGTGGAAAGAAGCCGTTATTACTCAATCTGTCGGAATAATAAACTACACTACATTATACACTCGTATAGGTGATGTTTTAGGTTGGATTAGCTTGACAGCTGTGCTTTTACTAACAATAAAAGTAAAGCTAGCCTACAAAAAATAAAACACCCACATTTTAAGTTGTGGGTGTGATTATATAATTACTTGTAGTTGAATTATTCGTCGGCTTCAAGGTGAAGTTCAACAGTATCGCCATCATGAGTATGCTTGAGCCACATTTCTTTATTCTTCAAGCGTAGAATTTTCCATTCTTCTTTTTCATTAGGGGTTGTATTTGTATAGGTAATTATAATAGACTCTTTATCGTCGTCAAATTCCCATTTGTGGGTTTCGGTTTGTGTGACCCCAAGAAAACTCATAGTTAATACTAAATCGCCATTTTTCTTGTACTCGTATATTGGACTTAACATGTTGACTATGGAAGTTACATCATTTCCATTCTCCATAGCTTTTTCTACCTTCCACTTGCCCACTACACGAGCTTTTTTGGAACGAAGACTAATGGCAGGTCCTTCTTCGTATTTTTTACAGCTGGTGAAAGTAACAGCTGAAACTGCTACTAAAAGTAGCAAGGTTAGAACTTTGATAGCTTTCATAATCGTACGGTATTATTTTTTTCTACTTCGCAAATATTGTTCCAAAAATTTGTTAAAAACCTGAAATTTTGTCAGTAAAATAAACTTAACTCTGCAATTATTGCATATATTTGGTTAACAGTTTATGGATTTTGCGTAAAAAAGGCAGAAAGTAACCTATGGAATGTATGTTGTTTAAGTTGGTTAAGTGAAGGAGAAATAGAGTATGAATATCAATAAATTTACAATAAAAGCTCAAGAAGCGATACAACAGGCACAAAGTATTGCTTCTCAGCACCAGCATCAGTTTATAGATACACCGCATTTAGCTAAGGCTTTATTAGAGCAAGAAAATAGTATTGCGGCGTATATTCTTAAAAAGCTAAATGCAAACTTAAATATTTTTAGCCAAAAAGTTGAGGAGGGCATTAAGCGCCTACCTAGAGTTACAGGAGCTCAAGGGGAGTATTTATCTAATGAACTCAAACGTGTGTTGGATACGGCTGAACAAAAAGCTGCTCAAATGAAAGATGAATTTGTAAGCATAGAGCACCTTTTGATAGGTTTAGCAGAACAAAAAGATTGGATAGGTAACGCGCTTAGAGATCAAGGAGTAAGTGAAAAAGAAATTAAAAAGGTCATTAAAGAATTACGCGGCGATAATAGAATCACAGACCAAAATGCAGAGGAAAAGTACAATGCACTTAAAAAATACGCACGTAACTTGAACGAGTTAGCCAAAGAAGGAAAATTAGACCCTGTTATTGGAAGAGATGAGGAAATTCGTAGAGTTTTGCAAATTTTAAGCCGTAGAACTAAAAATAACCCTGTTTTAATTGGCGAACCTGGAGTAGGTAAAACAGCTATTGCAGAGGGTTTAGCGCATCGGATTGTTATTGGGGATGTTCCCGAAGACCTCAAAACCAAAACCATCATGAGTTTAGACATGGGGGCTTTGATAGCAGGTGCAAAATATAGAGGTGAGTTTGAAGATAGATTAAAAGCCGTAGTTAAAGAGGTCATAGACTCTGATGGGGAAATTGTGCTTTTCATTGATGAAATCCATACCTTAGTTGGGGCTGGAGCCACTGAGGGGGCTATGGATGCCGCTAATATCCTTAAACCTGCTCTTGCCCGAGGGGACTTACGCGCTATTGGTGCTACTACTTTGGCAGAGTATCAAAAATACATTGAAAAAGATAAAGCCCTTGAACGCCGCTTTCA
>JANWVW010000255.1 GCA_025056095.1 Bacteroidia bacterium | reverse complement strand
AGCGTTAGCGAAGCACCGAAGCGAAGCGCAGTGCGGAATGCCCCGACCGTTGCGCAGCAAGGGGCACGCCCAAAAAAAATCTAATTTCATCAGCAAAAATTATAGCTCTATTTCAGGTAAGTACAGCTTTCTATCCTCGCCAACAAAGCACCTGTACAAAGAATGTATCGTTTTTTGTACGCCGTTCATTAAAGGAGAAACCTCATCCCTAAAATGAACATCTATGTAAGGAATTTGTAACAATCTTGCTTTTATGTTTTTGTCCAACTGTTCAGGAATACCGAACTGATTGATAATCTGACACACCAAGTGGTCTACGTAAGGTCTGTAAGCTTCCATCATGTCATCTGCCAAACAATACGGATTGTACCGATTAGTATGATGCAAGCCCAAAGTAGGTAACAAACCTGTTGCTACAATAGCCCTCGCAGTAATGGCACGCAAAATAGCATATCCGTAATTGAGTAGATTGTTAGGGGGTATACCTTCTCGCCTGCGAACAAAGCCAGGAATTTGAGAAAATAACCTTGACCAATAAAAATTAGCCGCTGCAGCTTCACAATTTGAACTATCTCCATTTTTTACTGCCCTAGATAAGTTTTGAAAATAAGCTATGTCATACTTTGGCTGCCACGCACACAATACCTTGCCTTGATTGATGATTTTTTGTTTGACAATCTGCGCCCACAACTGTTTCTTTAACGCATCGGAAGCTTCTATCTGCTCTCTGTAACGCTCACTCTGCAATACATTACTGTGCAAAGCTAAACATAATCCCGTGGGTATGTGTGAACTATCACAAGTAACAATAGCTATGTTTTCTTTCATGCAGTGTTCAAACACGGCTTGAGTAAGCGTAATTTGAGGATTGTCTAATACTAAATACGCCACCTCAGACAAACTGAAAGTAATTTCATTTTTGGAATTTAGACGCTCTTGAATTTCAAGCGGTATATCCTGCTCTGCAAAGCGAGCTACGAGCAATTCATTGCGAATACTTAGATATACCGCTTGACTAAAATACAGAGTTTTACCTATCATGCTGGTGAACCTTGCGCTTCAGGAATGTACTCCAGAATGCCTGTAATTTCACCTAAACGGTTAATATGCACTTTGATGGGATTTAGTTTTTGCAAAGAATTGGGGCTAGTAGCTCTACACCCAAATGATTTTACAAACATAGAATTTTTGTCATCCACTCGAGTAGCAAGATGATTTCTGAATGTATAATCTCCTTGGGTGAGCTTTTGAACCCTGTACAAATGCGGTGAAAGTAATTGATATTTTTTATCTCTGATAATTTCTTCTACTTTATTTTTACTCATATTCAATATAAACATTTCATTTTGCTGCATACTCATTACGTATTCCCACTCTGGATTTGGCAGCCCATTAAGTAAGAAATTAGAAACTTCCTTGTTTGCTTGTTTTAAGTCATCATGTACTTTTTTTGGATTTTGAATAATGACAGGTATTCGATATTTCTTGCGTTCAACGGCGTGCCAAAAGGTACAGACATGCTCATGTAAGTTACCCTCACTATCTTTATAAATAGCTACATGATGATTATTTCCTGGAATGACAAAAGTAATAGGACATCCTTCTTTATCATAATGTATGGGATAGTAACGGTCTGTACCTTCTGCATCCGATACTCTCATGCGTATACCACGGATAATTTTTTTAAGTGGATCTTTATACAGCGAAATGTCGGATTTAATTTTATCTGATGATTTCGCACCCTGAGGAAAAACTTGCAGTAATTTTTCATACAATTTTTCATCTAAAAAGTTATCTTTTTTATCAACATCCTTTTTGCTTATTTCTTCTATGGAGTACCGCTTGACATAAAGTTGAATAGGTTCAAAAATGGTATAATGAGTTATCTTTTTTGTTTCTTTGAGGTATTTTGTTAAACCTACGATATCATTTTTATTGATATAATACTGTACTTTCTCATCCCCAAATATACTCTTTTTATCTTCTGCGGCTATAAGGTGCATTTTGTCCAAGTCATTTCTTAGATTTTTGATGTCTTTTTTGAGAGGCTTGTATAAAGTAATTTTACCGTAGTAGCTGTCGTCATGCAGCGCTCCGCGTGGGGTCAAAGTGCGAGGAAGTTCTTTATCAAATTCACCTTTTATGTTTTTATTTTTGCTCCATGTAGCTACCTTTTTACCAGGTTTGTAGGAGATAAGAATGTTATCTACGTGTTCTTTTACTACTTGAGGGGAAAATATACGTTGCTGTCTAAGCCATTTTTTAAGTACAGTCATTCTATTACTTATTTTAGCTGTTTCAACTTCCTCTGGAGATAATTCTGCTTCCATCTCTTTTAATTGACCTTGAGCATGTGCGGTGTTAATACGTTGTATTAAGCCGCTGGTGGTACAGGCAACAACAAGGGCGTCTATAGCATGGTGCCTGTGGTCATCACGTTTAGACCAGTCTTTAACAGTTTCAATATAGGTTTCTTGGTTATTTTCATCGCGAATAACTTTTTTCTCAATGCACTCGCTCAAACCTATTTGCCGTAAACGCTCTACATGCCATTTGGGAAGTATTTCATCATAGCCCCATAAGCGACGTAATAAAGCCGTAATACTACCTGTACTTACTACTACTTCTCGGCAAATCTCGCTTAAAATACGTTTTGCTTCTCGGGTAATATACGAAGTTTCCCGCATATCTCGGGCAGAGAAACCTTTTTCATCTAACTTTCTTACTTTAATCTTGTATCTTTCCCCTTTTTTATTCTCAATTTGTACAAGACTATGTGGAGGGATTTCAGGATTATGCTCTAAGGTAGTAAGTAAGTTCTGCACTTGTATAGGAGTGATAACACCGTTATTAAAAGCTTCTTGAATACGTTGTAGGTACTCTTCAAATTCTTGCTCTCCCTTGCTGAACATGTAATCGTAGGCTGTTCTATTGCCTTTATTTTTGTTTTCACTTTTATACACTAATACTAAGTTTCCTTGTGAGTCATCAGGGTAAATGGATTGTGGTATAATGTGGTCTTTATCTACAATCTTGTCATCAAACACTTCTCTTAATTCAAATGTTTTTCCTGAATAAAGGCAAGTACCATTTGTTTTTTCTTTGTTATTTCCATAAAATAAGCGGTAGCGAATAATATTAGTCCGAGAGGGTGGGATCTTCATTTCATTAAGTTTTTTGGCTATATCTTCATTTTCTTTAGCTCTCTTTCGATTGAGTTCATATAATTTTTTTCTATTTTTTGGGGTATTTTTAAGTTCGCGAGCAAATTCAATGTGTATGCGAAAGGTACCATTTTGACGCTCTTCTGGAGTTATCCAACCTCGTTGAGGGTCAATAATTTCATTGACGATATGGATCATCTGGTTAAGAATTTTTTCTACAACAGGTTGGCGCAGTGAATTTTTCGGTAGCAGGTCTAACTTTTCTTTGAGTATTCTTTGTTGGTTTTCTTCTTTGGTTCGGCTTTCTTCAGAGTGCTTATAACCTGCTTTTTCCATTGCTTCACTGTACTTGTAGCCCTGTTCAAGGTAAGGAATAATCTGCCGCATTACTTTGGCAGACATGTTTGTAAAATCTTTGCTACCTTTGGTAAATTCAATTTCAGCGAGTTTTTGGGCGGTGCCCTCATCAAAGTGGAAGCGTTTAATGAGCGCTTTTTTGCACTCTTCTATGTCTTTGATAGAATAGATAATGTGCCATAATTGGTAAAAAGGTTCTTTTTTTACATCAGGGGATATCTCAAGGCTCTCTATAACCTCACCTGTGTTT
>JANWVW010000254.1 GCA_025056095.1 Bacteroidia bacterium | reverse complement strand
AGCGTAGCCCGAAGCACGCCGACCTTGCCCACACAAGCACAAGCGAAGTGTGGGCAAGGGCACGCCCAAAAAAATAAAAATTCAATCCTCACATAAACTCATCTTTATCTTTCACACAAAACCAAAATAGAGTTGATACAAAACAAAGCCGTTTGATAACAAACAAAAAAGCCTTAGTTTGGCACAGATACTACTTACAATTGATATTTTTTAACATCACGGCTTGTTGATACACCATTTTATGCTCGGATTTTATCCCTTTTTTTTCAAAAGCCGCAATAGATTTGGTAGCCGCTTCACAAGCTTTGGCTTCCTCCTTACTCATGTCATAGGCAGCCGCCATAGCACAATACGCAAGAGCGTGGTCAGGGTCAAGTGCAACTGTTTTTTGAAAGTTTTCTATCGTTTTAGGATAAGGGGATTTTTCTATAGCCATGTAAGCTCTGCCCATCCAATAAAAAGCTTCTGCATTTTTCTTATCTAATTGAATAGCCTTTTCTAAATCGGCTATTGCCCCTGTATAATCTCCTGTATTGACCTTAGCTTGTGCTTGCTCTAGTAGCTTGTTAAACTCTGCCGAGCTGGCTTTTTTCTTTGAGCAACCAAATAGCGTTAAAATTAAGGTTGTTACTAAGAGCAAAGCAAAGGCTGCGGAAATTTTCATAGCTCAAAAGTAGGTAAATTTTTTGATACGCAAAAAAAGTATAGTTTTGCACTCTGTTAGAATACAAAAAATGGAACTCTATTTAGATTCGGTGGACTTCAAAGAGATAGATGCCGCTTTGGATTTGGGCATCATCACAGGTTTAACGACGACGCCAACTTTTATGCACAGGCACGGCATCACAGATATAGATGGCGCAATTGTAAAATTATCTGAAAAGGTACCGCTACTTCACGTAGAAGCGCTGGGTGCTACCGCAGATGAAATTATCAAAGAAGCTGAACGGTTGTTAGCTCTACCTTTACATTCAAAATGTACCTTAGTGTTCAAAATACCAATTTCTAACGAAGGCGTAAAAGCATGCAAAAAACTTTCTTTGCAAGGGCAGTTGGTTAATGTACATTTAATTTACACGCTTAATCAAGCTTACATGGCAATGGAAGCAGGCGCAGCGTACGTTTGTCCATTAGTAGGTAGACTGCATGACCAAGGACATGACGCCATGAAACTTATTGAAGACTGCGTACAAACCGTAGAAGTTTATGGATACGATACCAAAGTAATGGTTTCTTCGGTAAGACACGCTGAACACGTAAGACAAGCCATTTTGCTTGGCGCCCATGCGTGTACCGTACCTTGGAGCGTTATGCAAAAACTTTGCGACAACACTCTTACTACGCTTGGCATAGACCAATTTTTTGAACATACTCGCTTGATGACTATCCGAGTTAAAGAAGTTATACGCCCCCAAAATCCTACTGTAACGCTTAAACAAACACTTCTTGATGCTATGGTCCAAATGACCGATTCAAAGCTTGGAGCAGTTTCAGTGGTAGATGACTTTGGCAAACTTGTGGGCATTTTTACAGATGGCGATATCCGTAGGCAACTTAAAGAAAAAGGTAAATCCATCACAGAAGCTAAAATGAGCGACTTTTCTTATCATCCGCCGATTACCATCAACGCTGACGCACTGCTGTATGAAGCTGTCAATCTATTTCGCCAACATCAAATAGATAATATCATTGTTACAGAAAACAATACACCAATTGGAATGTTGGATATACAAGACCTTGTCAAACTTAAATTGATAGGATAAAATTGCGTGAGGCATGCGGAGGGTGGGCGTTAGCCCAGTGCGGAGCGCAGCGCAGCACCGAAGCGAAGCGTAGCCCGAAGCACGCCGACCTTGTGGGCATGAGCGCAAGCGAAACGCCCACAAGGACACGCCCAAAAATAAAACATTCAAAAAAATATGAACATTCTCGTAACAGGAGCATCAGGACAACTCGGTAAATCCATACAATACGTGCATCAACAAAAATTTGCACATCTCAATATCTTATACGCAGATAGAAACATAATTAACCTCACTCAACCTCAAACATTTGATATATTTGTCAGTACGCATAAAATAGACGTTTGCATCAATGCCGCTGCTTACACTGCTGTGGATAAAGCAGAACAAGAAATTAACCTCGCCACTCAAATTAACACTAACGCCGTAGAACAAATAGCCATAACTTGCCAAAGAAAAAATATCCGACTAATACACCTTTCTACCGATTTTGTGTTTGATGGGCAAAAAAATACCCCCTACACTGAAACGGATGCTACTTATCCGCTCAATATCTACGGCAGAACAAAACGCAACGGCGAACTCGCCATCATAGAAAACTGCGAAAATTATATTATTATCCGAACTTCTTGGCTATACTCGCCCTTCGGACATAATTTTTTTAATACCATCACTCGCTTAGGCAAAGAAAAAAAACAACTTAACGTAGTCTATGACCAAGTAGGCACACCTACATATACAATACATTTAGCCGAAGCCCTCTTACAAATATGTATGCACTTTCCTTCTTCAAAAGGGATTTTTCATTACAGTAACGAAGGAGTATGCTCATGGTATGACTTTGCTTATCAGATTGTAGCGATGCAAAATTTAGATTGTCAAGTTTTACCTATTTTATCTGCACAGTATCCTACCTTAGCACAGCGACCTGCCTATTCTGTCCTTGATAAAAATAAAACAAAACAAACTTTTAACCTTTCTATACCACACTGGTCAGAAGGATTGAAAGAGTGTATTGCTTTGCGAAATACTATCAACCTTTTGCTTTGAGAATAAATTTTTTGTGGATAAGAAAGTAGATTCATCTTGGGCGTGCCCCTCACTGGTGCAAGGTGTGGGGCATTCTGCACGTAGCCCGCAGCACGCCGACCTTGTGGGCATGAGCGTAGCGAAACGCCCACAAGGGCACGCCCAAAAAATCCTAGTGCTTAAACTGTTACAAAATTCATCTCTGTTTTGAAAACGCGCAATATACTTCGTATATTTACGTTGTACTTATGAATATATCCAAAATTTTACTTCAAAATCCAATACCTTTGTATACTATCATAAGCCGTGAAAAAGGCAAAAACCCTAATTGCTACTTTATTGATGAACCTGAATTTACACCCTACGAAACGGAGAATTTTATCGCAAATGTAGCCCAAGGGGGTAGTGTCAATTGCGAATACATTCGTTTCTGCGCACATGGCAACGGTACTCATACAGAATGCTTCGGACATGTTTCTAAATCATTTTATTCTATCCAAAACGTCAAAATTCCATTTCTGATGCTTGCACAATTGATCACAATAGAACATGAGGAGACATCAACACAATATCCTATTCATTATCTTCCAATTCAAAAAATAAAAAATGGAGTACCTGCTTTAATTGTTAGAGTTGAATATGATTTGCAATACAAGATTAAATACAATTTTGACGGTAAAAATTTTTCAGGTAAAAATCCTCCATTTTTCACTAAAAGCTTAATACAACGCTTGAAGGCTATTGGCATTCAACACTTACTTACTAATCTTCCTTCCATTGACCCTGAAAAAGACGACGGAAAGTTAGAAGCCCATCTTGCTTTTTGGGGCATGCAAAACCGAGAAAGTATTCCGCTCTATCCGAATGATACCATTACTGAACTTTGCCAAATTCCTGATACACTTGAAGATGGCTTGTATGCTCTACACTTGGGATTAAGCCCATTTGAAAGTGATGCTGTCCCTTCTATGCCTGTCCTTTTTAACCTTGATTAACTTAAAACAGCATTATGATAGTAGATAAACTTATCCCTTATCTCAA
>JANWVW010000253.1 GCA_025056095.1 Bacteroidia bacterium | reverse complement strand
CTTATTTACTGTGTCTTTCAACAATGAAAAGACATTTATTTTTTCATACTGTACAAAAGTACAGTTTTTTTGTATCTGAAAAAACATCTGAAAAATGTCACTCATATTGTAAACTTTTAAACATCACTTTTTTTGAAATCCTCCGTAACATAGCAGCAAACAAAGCTACTGAAATGACTAAAGCCCACCCCATGAAACAAAACCGAACATTACCTTAGAAAGCTAGTTTGACCTGACAAGACGTAAGTATTCTCATGGCTGAAAAAAAATTAGTACCTTTGTCCTTGAATTTTGAAAAACAACCATGTTCAAGCTATTAGCAAAGTTATTTGGTTCTAAAAAAGAAAGAGATATCCAAGCCCTTAAACCTATTGTTGCCCAAATCAATGAATATTATGCCCAACTGCACAGCCTTACCGACGATGAACTAAGAGATAAAACTCGAATTTTCAAAGAAAAAATACAAGCCCACCTTGCTGAAATTAATGCAGAAATAAATGCACTTGAAGAGCGTATTCATACATCGTATCTAGAAGGAACACCTCTACCGACAGAAGAGCAAGAAGCCATTTATGAACAGATTAAAAAATTAAGCAAGGAAAAAGATAGACAAATAGAAGAGATACTTAACCAACTGTTACCTGAAGCCTTTGCCGTAGTCAAAGAAACTGCACGCAGATTTACCGAACAAAAGCAATTAGTAGTCAAAGCCACAGATTTTGATATAAAGATAGCACAAAAGAAAAAGAATGTAGTTATTGAAGGCGATAAAGCAATATGGCATAACAAGTGGATGGTCGCAGGAAATGAAATAGAATGGAACATGATTCACTATGACGTGCAGTTGATGGGGGGAATTGTACTACATCAAGGTAAAATTGCCGAAATGGCAACAGGCGAAGGTAAAACTTTAGTTTCTACCTTACCTGTCTACCTCAATGCTTTAGCAGGCGAAGGCGTACATGTAGTTACAGTAAATGATTACTTAGCTCGTAGAGATGCAGAATGGAACGGACCTATTTATGAATTTCATCAGCTTTCCGTAGATTGTATTGACTTGCATCCCCCACATTCCGAAGCTCGTATTGCTGCCTATCGCGCAGATATCACCTACGGCACTAACAATGAATTTGGCTTTGATTATCTGCGCGATAACATGGTTACTAAATATGAAGAAATTGCTCAAAGAAAACTGCACTACGCTATTATTGATGAGGTAGACTCCATTCTTATTGATGAAGCTCGAACCCCCCTAATTATCGCAGGACCTGTTCCCGAAGGGGATAAACATCAATACTTTGAGTATAAACCTCGCGTACAGCGATTATACGAAGCTCAAAAACGGCTATGTAACGAACTACTTAATGAAGCCCGCAAGCACTTAGCTAACAAAGACGAAGAAAAAGCAGGCTTAGCACTGCTACGAGCTTACAGAGGGCTACCTAAAAGCAGACCTTTAATTAAATTTCTAGGCGAACCTGGCATCAAAAGCTTACTCAACAAAACAGAGCTGTACTACCTTCAAGACAACGCCAAAAACATGCCCAAAGTAGATGAAGTACTCTATTTTGTAATAGATGAAAAAAATAACACCGTTGAAATGACCGATAAAGGTCGTGAGCTTATTACTCAGGATACCGAAGATCCCAACTTCTTTGTTCTACCAGATATTGGATTGGAATTCGCTAATATTGAAAATCACCCTGAATGGACAGAACAACAAAAAAGAGAAGCCAAAGATAAACTAACTCGGGAATATACCGAAAAAGCAGATAGGATTCACACAGTTAACCAACTCTTGCGCGCTTATACGCTTTTTGAAAGAGATGTAGAATACATTGTAGAAAATGGACAGGTCAAAATTGTGGATGAACAAACAGGGCGCATCATGGAAGGCAGGCGCTACTCTGATGGACTACATCAAGCTATTGAAGCAAAAGAAAATGTAAAAGTAGAAGGCACTACACAAACTTATGCTACTATCTCTCTACAAAACTATTTTCGCATGTATCACAAGTTAGCAGGCATGACAGGTACTGCTGAAACCGAAGCAATAGAATTTTATGACATTTACAAGCTGGATGTAGTAGTTATTCCTACCCATAAACCTGTTATTCGCAAAGATTTAGAAGACCAACTTTACAGAACTAAGCGCGAGAAATACAATGCCGTTGCGCAAAAAATTCAGGAATTAGTCAATGAAGGGCGACCTGTGTTAGTAGGTACCACAAGTGTAGAAAATTCTGAAATTTTAAGCCGTTTACTTAGACAAAGAGGTATTAAACACAACGTGCTTAACGCTAAGCTGCATCAAAAAGAAGCAGAAATTGTAGCTCAAGCAGGTCAGGCAGGCGTAGTAACCATTGCTACAAACATGGCAGGTAGAGGTACAGACATTAAGTTAGGACCTGGTGTAAAAGAAAAAGGCGGCTTAGCTATCATTGGTACTGAAAGACATGAAGCCCGCAGAATTGATAGACAGCTTAGAGGGCGAGCAGGACGGCAAGGCGACCCAGGTTCTTCTCAATTTTTCGTATCCCTAGAAGATGACCTCATGCGACTTTTTGCATCCGATAGACTAGCCCGAATCTTGGATAGATTAGGAAACATAAAAGAAGGTGAAGTTATTGAACACCGTATTATCACTAAATCCATAGAACGCGCACAAAAGAAAGTAGAAGAACAAAACTTCGCTATTCGCAAGCGTTTAATTGAATATGACAATGTCATGAACCAACAACGCGAAGTTATTTACACTCGCCGTAGAAATGCCCTCAAAGGACAAAAAATAAAATTAGATATTCAGGATGCTATCTATAACTTTTGTTCTAGCTTGATTATCAATGAAAAAGGAGAAACCACTGATATTTATCAAGAAGCCGATATTAACGCTCTACAATACGAATTGTACCGCACTATCGGATATGATGGCGGTATTACTCAAGAAGATTTACGCATGCTCAAACCTAATCAAGTTATAGATAAGTTGTACGAAAATGTGTATGACTATTATCAGAAAAAAACCAAAGAAATAGCCGATTTTGTATATCCTTTCTTAGAGGATGTCTATAAAAATCACAGAGAAAAAATTACCACAGTAGTTTTTCCCTTTTCTACAAACAAGTACCAAATATACGCCGAAGTGAGTTTACAGGAAGCATATCAAAGCAAGGGGTTAGAAGTAATGACCGCCTTAGAAAGGGCTACCACCCTAGCCGTAATTGACGATAAATGGAAAGACCATCTCCGAGAAATGGATGACCTGCGCCAAAGTGTCCAAAATGTTGTCTATGAGCAAAAAGATCCGCTATTAGTCTATAAGTTTGAAGCTTTTCGAGAGTTTCAAAAAGTCGTTACTCAAATCAATCAAGAAATTTTACAGTATCTATTCCATGCTACTTTAACACCTGTTCAAACCGCAGAGCAAGAACGAGCTGCTGAACTACAAGCTAGACAACAAGAACGTAAAAACAAACAAAATTTATCTAAACTCAAAACGGTACATCAAAGCATTCAAAGTAGCTATGTGTCTTCCTCTACTCATGATGGACTCAACAGTACTGACTACGAAGTAGTAGAAAATAGAAGACCAAAGGTAGAGCAGCGCATCGTAGGACAAAAGATACAACCTAATCAAAGTGTAGATGTGCAGTATTTAGATGGTAGCGTTAAAAAAGGAATTAAGTACAAAAAAGTGCAACAGGACATAGAAACAGGCAAGTGCATTGTGATCAGGGTTTATTAGTAGGAATATAAAGTTTTTCACTTTTTGGGCGTGCCCCTTGCTGACGCAAGGGTCGGGGCATTCCGCACTGCGCTTCGCTTCGGTACTTCGCTAACGC
>JANWVW010000252.1 GCA_025056095.1 Bacteroidia bacterium | reverse complement strand
TAGCGTAGCCCGTAGCACGCCGACCTTGCCCACACAAGCGCAGCGAAGTGTGGGCAAGGGCACGCCCAAAAAAATTACAAAATAAACTATACCTTGTAGCTTACATACTTATTCTAAAACTTGGTAATTTTGCCCCATGATACTATTAGACTTATTGCGATATATCAACCCTGAATATCTGCTCAAAACATACGGCACATTAGTCATATTTTTGATTTTGTTCGTAGAAACGGGCTGCATGGCTTTCTTTTTACCTGGCGACTCCTTGTTAATTACCGCAGGACTTTTTTGCGGTTCAGGTCTTTTAGGGATTGATAATGTTTGGATTTTAATAGCCGCTATCGCAATGACTACCGTAGCAGGTGATAGCCTGGGCTATTTTATAGGAACACGCATCGGTGTGGCACTGTACGATAAAAAAGATACCTGGTACTTCAAGCAAAAATATATCACTCAAACTCGCGAATTTTACGACAAGCACGGCAATAAAGCTATCATCATCGGCAAATTCGCTCCAATTATACGCTCTATTGTACCTGTTTTGGCAGGCGTAGGTGAACTTAAATTCAGGCGCTATATCAGCTACAGCTTAATAGGGGCAATTATATGGTCAACTTCCATGACTTTATTAGGTTACTATCTTTTTGAATTAGCTCAAATGCTCGGCGTAAGCCAAGAAAAAGCCAAAAAGAACCTACACCTCTTTTTACTTGCTGTGATATTTGTTTCACTTATCCCTGCGGCAATAGGCGCCATCAAAGCAAGAAAAAAACAAGATTAAAAAATGTTAAACAAGGTAAAACAAGGTAAAAAAACAGTTTTATTATTAGGTCTTTTTATCTTATTTTCTGCATGCCATCGGCAGAACTTGGAGAAGATACTTAAAGGGACAAACAAAAAAGTTAAATTTGAAATTGCTATGGAATTTTATAACCAAAAAAAATACGATAATGCCATAGCTATTTTAGAAGACTTGTTAGGTATCACAAAAGGCGATACCTTGCAGCGCAGCGTAGCATATTACTACTCGTATGCCCACTATAAAACCAATCGAAGCGAGAATTTCCCCTTAGCTGCCTACTATTTCAGAGATTTTGCCCAAAGTTTCCCCTCTGACCCAAGAGCAGAAGAATGTGCATATATGAGCGCTTACTGCTACTATTTAAGCTCTCCCCGTTATACTCTAGACCAAGAAGGTACTCATAAAGCCATAGAACAAATACAGTACTTTGTAGAAAACTATCCTCAAAGTCCCAGGGTTAAAGATGCTAACGAACTCATTTTTAAGCTAAGAGAAAAATTAGCCTACAAAAAGCTAATGCAAGCTCATTTGTATTTTCGTACCGAATACTACAAGTCTGCAAAAATCACATACGAGGAGATGATAAATTCCTTTCCTGATTCTAAGTACGTAGAAGAAGCACGCGCAGGTATGGTTAGATCTATGTATTTTTATGCCAAAGAAAGTACCTTTGAAAAACAACAAGAGCGTTATTTGAGCATGATTAGTTTATATCAATCTTTTGTAGATAAGCACAAAAATAGCACCTATCTCAAAGAGTTAGAAAGATATTACGAAAGTGCCTTAAATGCTTTAGAGCGTATCAAAAAAGCCCAAGCTTCATTAGAAATTATCCAAAAAGTAAGTACAGCCGAACAAGGACTCAAAAAAGCAGAGCGAAACATGAATCAAATGCGCGATAGCATCAAAATGCTTCGTTCAGGGCAGGAACTGCGAAAAGAATTAGAACGCGCCCGATATCAACAAGACCTTGCTAAGCAACGCCTAAAAGCAGCTAAAAAAGCCCTGAAAAAGAATGTTACTCCTGCTAACCAAACCGAACTTAAAGAAGCCGAAAAAGCTTTGAAAATTGCTCAACAGAACGTTCAAAAAGCAAAACAAAATAAAAAAGACCCTAAACTCAAAAAAGAACAAAAAGCATTAGCTAATAAACTTGCCAAAGAGGAACTACCTCTTTTAGAAAAGAAAGTTGATGAAGCACAAAGAAACCTCAAAGATGCTATTCAAAAAGCCCGAATAGCTAAGCGAGACCTACGCAAAAAAATGAAAAGTAAATCTAAAAAAGAATACTAATCAGACATGAAAACGCTGTCAGAATTGCTGTATAAAGTGCCTATTATTGCCGTAGAAGGAAATGTACATGTTCCTATTAGCAACCTTACTTTTGACTCTCGAAAGGTAGAAACTGGCGACGCCTTTGTAGCTATCATCGGCACTCAAAATGATGGACACAACTACATCCCAGAAGTAATAGACAAAGGTGCAGCCGCAGTTATAGTAGAAAATATGCCCAAAAAACGCCATGAAACAGTTACTTACGTTCAAGTTCAAAACAGCATGCAAGCTTTAGCTATAATGGCTTGTAACTTCTACGATAACCCTTCCGAAACCTTAAAAGTAATAGGAATTACAGGTACTAACGGAAAAACCACTACGGCTACTATACTGTATCAAGCCCTCAATCATTTAGGATATAAAACAGGACTAATTTCTACGGTCAATTACTACGTAGGAGATAAAATTTATCCTGCTACACACACCACTCCCGATGCTATTACGTTGAATAGAATTTTTACAGAAATGCTCCAAGCAGGTTGTGTATATTGCGTAATGGAAGTAAGTTCGCATGCTTTAGCTCTGCACCGTGTAGATGGAATACAATTTACAGGAGGTATTTTTACCAATATCACTCATGACCACTTAGATTTTCACAAAACCTTTGACCACTACCGATATAGCAAAAAAAGGCTTTTTGACATGCTCCCCTCAAAAGCTTTTGCTATATACAATCAAGATGACAAAAATGGGGCTTTTATGGTACAGAACTGTAAAGCGGCTAAAATTAGCTATGCACTTCAAAAAGACGCAGAAGTAAAAGCTAAAATTATAGAAAGCAGTTTTCATGGCTTATTTTTGAATGTAGAAGGATATGAAGTATGGTTTAAGTTGGTTGGCAAGTTCAATGCATACAATCTTACAGCGGCTTATGCAGCGTTATGCCAGCTCCCCTTGCAAATAAATAAAACCGATATCCTAACGGCTTTATCCGTAGTTACAGGGGCGCAAGGAAGGTTTGAAGTTTATACTTCACAAGATAAAAAAATTGGGATTATAGATTATGCGCATACACCCGATGCTTTGGAGAATGTACTTTCTACCATTGCTGACATTAAGTTAGAAGGTCAAAGAGTTATCACTGTAATAGGTTGTGGGGGAAACAGAGATGTACAAAAACGCCCTCAAATGGCTCGCATTGCTTTATTTTACTCTGATATAGTAGTTTTAACTTCGGATAACCCTCGTTTTGAAGACCCCGAAGCTATTTTAGATGACATGGAAAAAGGTATACAAACTCAAGCAGAGCAAAACAAGATTCTTCGCATTGTAGATAGGCGTACAGCCATTCAAACCGCAGTAAAAATAGCTCAACCTAATGACATTATCCTTATTGCAGGAAAGGGGCATGAAACTTACCAAGAAATTAAAGGCATAAAATATCCTTTTGATGATAAAAGAGTGCTACTAGAATGTTTTTCATAAAATTTTCTCATTGATAATGAGCTATTTGTTATTTTGCGGTCAAAATTTGTACTAATCAAATATACTACGTAAAACGAAATTTACTATATTCGCAGTGTATTTATAAGGCATTTGTCAAAAAACTTACTTAAAAGATTGAAGTGCGCTTAAAAACGGTCTTTCTTCATGCAATAGTTGGTTTCATATTTCATATAAGGTTGGTTACGTGCTACGTTTATCGTTAGCACGTTTTTATTTTTTAATTTTTTGGGCGTGCCCTTGCCCATACTTCGCTGCGCTTGTATGGGCAAGGTCGGCGTGCTACGGGCTACGCTAACGC
>JANWVW010000251.1:2229-3887 GCA_025056095.1 Bacteroidia bacterium | reverse complement strand
TACGAAAAATGGTAAGTATTTGATTTTCAGGTTTTTTGTTTGATTGGAGTCGTCGATGGGGGGTAAAAAGTATAGTTTGCTAATTTAGCATAGCTAAATTTGGGGTTAAAAATAGAGTTAGTATTCTGATTATCAACCAGTTGTCGAACACCAGGGAAAATTATAGCATCAGCAATCGAAGACTTTTTTATCAAAGTTTTTACCCAAAATTTGCGTTTTTGTAATCGATTACTTACTTTTGAACGGGTTTTAATCGTACCATTGTGGAATTGAAATTTTCTTAGCGTAATGACAAATTCATTCTGATTTTCCAGTTTTAATCGTACCATTGTGGAATTGAAATCAATTTGGGCAAGTCTTTGCTTGTGCTGCTACCAAGTTTTAATCGTACCATTGTGGAATTGAAATTTGTTCGCTTTTACAAATGCCAGATGGCTTTCAAGTTTTAATCGTACCATTGTGGAATTGAAATTTATTGGCAAGCATAGTTTTGTCGTCCCAATACAAGTTTTAATCGTACCATTGTGGAATTGAAATTGAAGACATTACAGACTTCTTACAGGCAGTAAAAAAGTTTTAATCGTACCATTGTGGAATTGAAATATGTTACATCGTGTGCAGCAAACAAATCCATGCCCGAGTTTTAATCGTACCATTGTGGAATTGAAATCTTAAAACAGGAGCAGACTTGCTAAACGACTTGAAAGTTTTAATCGTACCATTGTGGAATTGAAATAAGCAGCGTGGTGCCTATGAGCTTGTTCACGACGTGTTTTAATCGTACCATTGTGGAATTGAAATTGTTACTGCATTGCGTTGTGTAGTAGTCATGCGAGGTTTTAATCGTACCATTGTGGAATTGAAATTTATTCTCTTTCACGGTTGCAAGGTGGCTTTCAAGTTTTAATCGTACCATTGTGGAATTGAAATCTCGGTTTTGGTGCTGTTGAAAATTGTTAAAAAAAGTTTTAATCGTACCATTGTGGAATTGAAATGATAGCAACGGTTTCTTACCCGCTTACCTTAACATGTTTTAATCGTACCATTGTGGAATTGAAATGCTGTTGAGCCGCTGGATATCCTCAAACACATAGAGTTTTAATCGTACCATTGTGGAATTGAAATGCTTATAGCGGGGGAATGTGGCAAGGCTTTACATCAAGTTTTAATCGTACCATTGTGGAATTGAAATATGAAGTTTTACCACCGGGACACGTGCTAAGATTTGGTTTTAATCGTACCATTGTGGAATTGAAATGTAGAAGCTATATTGGATATTAACAACACGGAACGAGTTTTAATCGTACCATTGTGGAATTGAAATTTGCTGATTGCAACAGGGCTTGCGGTAATCCTGCTGGTTTTAATCGTACCATTGTGGAATTGAAATCGGTGCCATTCGCCGTTTAACCACTCGCCGGCGTTCCAGTTTTAATCGTACCATTGTGGAATTGAAATATATTGCTTGTTATCAACCCCCAACAAGATGCTTTTGTTTTAATCGTACCATTGTGGAATTGAAATCGAATGGTGGACAATTAAATTGATTTCCTCCTGCAGTTTTAATCGTACCATTGTGGAATTGAAATTCCTGATGAGAAAACCGAGCTACAACGCCAATATTGTTTTAATCGTACCATTGTGGAATTGAAATACAC
>JANWVW010000251.1:0-2219 GCA_025056095.1 Bacteroidia bacterium | reverse complement strand
AAATCCGGATACGGAAAATCCGGATACGGAAAATCGTTTTAATCGTACCATTGTGGAATTGAAATGCGCTTTCGCGTGTCCGTGCGCGAATCCCAATGGTGTTTTAATCGTACCATTGTGGAATTGAAATATGAAGCGGTTTGATATTCTTTTAACAATTTTTGAGTTTTAATCGTACCATTGTGGAATTGAAATCTGCATTGGAGTTACTACATGTATTTAATTTTTAAATGTTTTAATCGTACCATTGTGGAATTGAAATTTGCGCTGCCATATGTGGCTGCATTGGCAATGCCTTGTTTTAATCGTACCATTGTGGAATTGAAATGATGATCCTAATCCAATTGAGCCGCCGCCGCCAACCGGTTTTAATCGTACCATTGTGGAATTGAAATATGAAAAGCCTGTTTTTGGAAATACAGAGGGCATTTGTTTTAATCGTACCATTGTGGAATTGAAATGCGAATGGCTCGCCGGAGAATGGCTCGCCGGAGAATGTTTTAATCGTACCATTGTGGAATTGAAATTCAACTTCGTGCCAAAAGATACTTACCGCTTTGCCGTTTTAATCGTACCATTGTGGAATTGAAATCTAACTTGAAATAGACATGACTTTTGTCTTCCAAGTTTTAATCGTACCATTGTGGAATTGAAATATTTTTTGTTGTGTTTGTGTTTGTGGTTGTGTGTGGTTTTAATCGTACCATTGTGGAATTGAAATCAAGCCCTGTTGCGATTAGTAGCAACAAGTCTGAAAGTTTTAATCGTACCATTGTGGAATTGAAATTCTTTTCACTTAACAAGCCTGCTTTTGAACGCAACAAGTTTTAATCGTACCATTGTGGAATTGAAATCCCAAACGTTTACAAAGCGAGCAGGAATGTGTTGCGTTTTAATCGTACCATTGTGGAATTGAAATAGCAGACGGCGCCCCTGATTTGTGTGCACCCGGTAGTTTTAATCGTACCATTGTGGAATTGAAATCCAACAAAAGCGCGTCCAAACAGCATTGGAAAAAAAGTTTTAATCGTACCATTGTGGAATTGAAATTTAATTTCTATGTCGCTGTCCGCCCAAAAGGACTGAGTTTTAATCGTACCATTGTGGAATTGAAATATATGGTAAAATATTTTCTTTGTCAAAAGATGAAATAGTTTTAATCGTACCATTGTGGAATTGAAATTGCGTTTAACAAAATATCTTTATAATCCCCATACCCGTTTTAATCGTACCATTGTGGAATTGAAATATGCAGAGCGGCAACAAGTGCAGTTAAATGCACGGAGTTTTAATCGTACCATTGTGGAATTGAAATCTCTATGTTGAATGTAACCTTACCTTCTGCATAATTGTTTTAATCGTACCATTGTGGAATTGAAATGTGCTTGTAAATGTGATAACGCCAATGTAGGCGCTGTTTTAATCGTACCATTGTGGAATTGAAATGCAGTTATCCACTCTGCTTGCTCTTTTCTAAAAATCGTTTTAATCGTACCATTGTGGAATTGAAATTGCATTGCAAGGTGTAAGGTAAAGTAAGTTTACAAAGTTTTAATCGTACCATTGTGGAATTGAAATGGGCGTTGTAACAGCCCTCAGCTCAATCACACACAAGTTTTAATCGTACCATTGTGGAATTGAAATGCGGAGGTAGCTATTCCTTTTAGCTACTCCACCAAAGTTTTAATCGTACCATTGTGGAATTGAAATGGTAAGAAGTTTACCTGGAGGTCCTGGATGCGTTCTAGTTTTAATCGTACCATTGTGGAATTGAAATCTACTGCTACTCTTTTTCTAAAATACCAGCACCAAAGTGTTTTAATCGTACCATTGTGGAATTGAAATTCGTGAAAAAGAATTACAGGTAGCTACTGAGCGTTGTTTTAATCGTACCATTGTGGAATTGAAATCTATAAATGGTTACCAAGTGCAATTTACCATTATTGTTTTAATCGTACCATTGTGGAATTGAAATTGCACGCAATGAAAATTGCGCGTAAAACGATGCAGGGTTTTAATCGTACCATTGTGGAATTGAAATGGGTGGATTCCATCAACTCTTTTATCAATTTTTTCAGTTTTAATCGTACCATTGTGGAATTGAAATATACATTTGGACGATCGCTCTGTTGCAGACGTCTTGGTTTTAATCGTACCATTGTGGAATTGAAATAAACAACAAATGATTTATAATGTAGAGACACTTGCTGGTTTTAATC
>JANWVW010000250.1 GCA_025056095.1 Bacteroidia bacterium | reverse complement strand
AGCGAAGCACCGAAGCGAAGCGCAGTGCGGAATGCCCCGACCCTTGCGTCAGCAAGGGGCACGCCCAAAAAAATCAATTCAAATTAAACAATCCAAAAACAAACAAAAATATTGAAAACTCTTGCAAAGCTCTGAAAAATCTGATGCTTGTACTATGGAGTTTTTACACTTTGGAATAAGCAGAGTTATACGGAATTGAATTTCCTTACGAGGTGGTGTGAATAATTTAAGCCCTCTCATTAGCAGTAAGAAGGCTTATTAGCGGAAAGAGCGGGATTCGAACCCGCGGTACGCTTTTGGCGTACACACGCTCTCCAGGCGTGCACCTTAAACCACTCGGTCATCTTTCCTACCAGTGCTGCAAAGATATAAAAATTTTATTCAAATTTCAAAAAAGCACTTTACTCGGTAATAACTAATTTTTGAGTATTCACTGTGTTACCTAAAACTAACTCAACAATATATGTACCCGCAGGAAGCATACTTCTATGCAAACCAATTGTGTACTCCCCTTTCATTTGGTTTTCACTTTCTTTTAGTGTTAATAATCTTTTGCCTTGTATGTCAGTTACATAAATAGACACTTTTGTGTTTTGATTGATTGTGTAATGAATAAAGCTCACCTCCCGCATAGGATTAGGATAAAGTTTTAACTCTGAATTAAGACTTGATTGTTGAAGACCAGTAGGTGTACTTAATGGAGGGAATGTTATTTCATCTAGCCACGCGCAGTCTTCATGAAATGATATAATGTAGTCCTTAGTATATACCCACTTGAAGTTATGTACACCTGCTGTATGAATGTAATAAGATGCCCTTTTCCAAGGAATTATACCAGACCAGCTACTGACTTTGATACCATTTATGTAAAACTCTAAAAAGTCAAAATACTCTTCGGAAGACACTTTATAGTAGAATGACAAGCTATCAGGCGTTTGGACATTAGCAAAGATTTCCAAAACAGAATTTTCGTTATCGTTAATATCGCCTGATTCTACACAGTAATCACCTTCGTAAGGATCTTGGTTAGTTACGAACCAATTGGCTGCACCTGAAGTAATCCAAGGATACGAAGTTAAAGTATTGCTTTCAAAGTCTTCCATTTCTACGTTCATGCGTACTGTATAAGTTTTAGTAAAGCTGTAAGCCCCTGCTGTAATAGTATAATGAAGTGTGGCAAGCGTATTTCTTGGCGTAGTTGGCGATACATTGACCAAAAAGTTAGCATTATATGTTCCAGTAGTGTTCATTACTCCCAAACTAAAACTACCTGACACAATACTCAAATAAGGACTAGTAGTGGTCAAAGTACCTACGGCAGGAGGACTTTGAGCATGCCCAATGTTATAAGAAGGTATAATTAGCTGCACATTGTTTTCACCAGCATCTAAGCGGTGATTATTGTTTCCCGTAGCGTCGTTGATAGTAATAGCGTTATGTGCATTAAATTTAGGTGCATTCGCAACAATAACAAAAGGACTATTCCACACATTACCTGCATCATCAGTGATATTTAGGTTAAAGTTTATCGCAGTTTGGTCAGGGACATTATTAGCAATAGTGATCCCATATACTCCATTCTGGGTAGCTGTTACGCCTGCAGCTATATCGCCAAAATTTTGATTAGGCACAGTAACAGTAGCATAAGGGCTTGTAGTAGAAAGCGTTGTATTAACATTATTTGCAGTAGCAACACCTACATTTTTGAGGGTCATGTTTAGCTGAATGTTTTCTGCAAAATCTGCATTTCCATTATTATTACCTGTAACCGCATCGTTAACGCTAGAAGACAAACGAACTACATACGGTCCTGATGCAGGCTGTACTTTCACAAAACCAAAATAAGGAGTTTTATTAAAAGCGGTAACAGTAACAAAAATAGTGTCAGGCAAATTTACAGGTGAGAAGGTTAAGTTAACCGTTCCTCCGCTGATAAATCCACTTGCAATTAAATCGCCTTGATACATTAAGCCTACTAATGCACCATCCACAGGGCAATTAACAACCAAGTTACTGGTACCCACAGGGGTAGTAGAAATATGCGTTGCAGTCAAAAGTGAGGGACTATTTGTGTAGTACATCAAAGAAGGATCGCCGAATACTGTCCATGTATCGGTCATGTCTTCGCCTGCTGTGCCATAAGAATCGTTCATCTTCATACAACCATTCATAGCAACACCTGCAAAAGTGAATTTTTTGTTAGTTGGGTATTGTTGTGTAAGGATGTCATTCATTTCATCTTGTCCTTCCATAGGGGGGTTCCAGCTTTGATTAACTGTGGACATTAGAGTAGCTATAGCGCCACCGTTAGCTTTGCGTAGCCATGCTTCAGCAAAACAGGTACCTGAAGTAAAGTCCCCATTTACACATGCCACAGAAAAGATAATAGGAAGTTTATGCCCATTTGTACTCGCATTTACATCAGCGTTAGAATATCCTGTGGTCGCAAAAGAAGTAGGACTTCCATGTCCTGTGTAATTTATCAAGCTTACTCCTGCATTAACTAAAGCAGCTAGGTCAGCTGCAGTAGGGTTGCCTATCGCATCAGCACCGCCTTGCGAACCATCATACAATTCAGCTACGTTGGTATAAGTAAAGCCTAGTAGCTTGGTTCGAATATTTCGCAAATGTTCATAATCATATTCGCCATCATCGCCAGGTCCTTCATCAGATGCCACTCCCACAGCATTTTTATACCAATTTGCGCCTGTCATAGGGGTTTTTTCATACGTAATAATTTTATTCACCTGTACTTGGACTTCACTTATTGTGTTAGCAGACAGCCTACCAATAAACAAATCAGGGTAGTGGTCTGTACCTACTACGTACGTATAAGCATTATCGGATGCACCTATGGGCATACTATAGGCAGGAATCTGAGCATGGTCGCCTACTAAAAGTACAAATGTTAAACCGTTCAGGTTATAGTAGTTCTGAATATAGCTTTTGATGGCTGTAGGAGTTGTCCCTACGGCAGAGGATAGTACTAATTCGGTAGGAATACCTTTTTGTTTTTTCCATTGTACCAGAGGTTGTACGGCGCTAGCAAAAGCATCGTGGCATATTATCAACATTTTACCATAGTCATTGACAGGGGTGTAAGTTGTCTTACCTGTACTTAGTGCATTGTAGTTCAAAAAGTGCCGTTGGTAGGTAAGTTCAAAATTTCGGTCCAATGGATGATTGCGCTTATTGACTAATGGATTTTCCCCTCCAATGAGAGATTTAGTGCTAATTTTAACGGTCATTTGCGTATACACGCGCAGTACGCGAGTTACGGGGTTGTACTGAAAGGGGTAAAGTACTACTGTTTGCCCTCTATAATCTCTTACAATATGGGGAGAACGTAAATCAGCTAATTTTCCTGGATAAAAAGCATTTTTAGAATATGCTTCGCCGTATATGTAGGGAACACTTTCAGGTGAAATATCTCTTGTAAAGTTTCCTTTTGAAGGAGCAACATCTATGTTTAGATAATCAGTGTATTGAGAATGAATGACTTCTATTTGCATTTCTGCTTGATCTGGAATAATAATTGAGGTTGTATATTTAGGTAAGTCTGGGGCAGCTTGCTTCAAAATAGGCGTAGCTTGTTCAGCTTGGATAATTACAGCATTTCCTTTGTGGGTAAGCACAGGTTTTTGGATAAAATTGAGGTTGTACAAAGTTAGTACGGTTTCATTTATCGTGGATGAAACTAATTCTATTCGGTTTTGGGCTTGAACATGCCAGTAGAATACAACAAGAGCAAGAAAAAAATAATACTTTTTCATAAACAAGTTTTTACTTTTTTACAAAGTTAAAAAGAATACAAAGCAAAGTCAAATTTAAAGGGCTACTGGTGTGTTTGATTGTATGGCTTAATGTTAATTTTTCTTTTTTGGGCGTGTCCTTGCCCACACTTCGCTGCGCTTGTGTGGGCAAGGTCGGCGTGCTTCGGGCTACGCTGACGC
>JANWVW010000249.1 GCA_025056095.1 Bacteroidia bacterium | reverse complement strand
AGCGAAGCACCGAAGCGAAGCGTAGTGCGGAATGCCCCGACCCTTGCGTTAGCAAGGGGCACGCCCAAAAAATTAAATTATCTTTCAGAAATAAAATCCAAGTTCAAAAAGTCCCTCAAAAAATAATCCTTTGTTGGGATGTTTTTATTTTTGCAAAAATGACTAAGGCACTTCAAAAATTGCTCTCTCAAACGGCTTTTTATGGCATAAGCAGCTTATTAGGGCGTTTACTGAATTATTTGCTTGTTCCTTTATACACACGCGTATTAGAACCTTCCGAGTACGGCATCGTAACCGACCTAATGGCATACATGAGCTTTATGCTGATAATATACAGCTATGGCATGGAAACTACATTTTTTCGGTTCAGCACTAAAAAAGAATATAATCTCAACGATGTGTATGGAACTATCTTTATGTTAATTACACTTACTTCAACTGCACTGACTACCGTTTTAATTGTCTTTTCAAAACCAATAGCAAGCGGACTATCCTACGAAGCACATCCTCAATACATAGTTTATCTTGCTATCCTACTAGCGCTTGACACTATTTCAGCAATACAATTTGCATGGTTACGTAGGCAGGAAAAAGTTGCTTTGTTTGTAAGTATTCGCTTTGCAAATATTCTGCTCAATATTGCGCTAAATCTTTATTTTGTGGGCTATCTCAAAAAAGGCGTAGAGTACATTTTTATTACAAATGTAGTTGCTTCTTTATTTACGGTTTTAGTTTTGTTCCCTTTGACTTTTCCTAAAAGATTTAGTTTCAAATTGTCTTGGATACCTTCAATGTTGAGGTATGGCAGCCCGCTGCTCATTTCAGGTTTGGCAGGTATGGTCAATGAGAATTTAGATAGGATACTACTCAAACGGTACTTGCCACAAGGCTTTTATCCTGGGCTAAGTAACGATGAAGTCGTAGGAATTTATGGAGCGTGTTACAAGCTTTCAATTTTTGTCAGTTTAGCTGTACAAGCATTTAGATACGGCGCTGAACCTTTTTACTTCAAAAAATCCACAGAAGAAGATGCCAAAGAAACATATAGAAAAATTATGGACTATTTTATACCTGCTGTATTTTTTATTTGTGTTTTTGTAACAGCTTTTTTAGATGAAATAGGTCTTTTATTGGGAAGGAATTTTCGTTCAGGGCTACATATTGTGCCTATTTTGCTATTGGCTAATGCTTTTTTGGGAATATATTACAACTTATCTGTGTGGTATAAAATTACGCAAAAAACCGAATGGGCTGTCTATATTTCTTTGGTCGGCGCACTTTTGACTATACTCATCAACTTTATAGGTATCCCTATCTGGGGCATGATGGCAAGCGTATATGCCACAGTAATAAGCTACGGCACTATGATGACATTGAGCTATTATTTTGGACAAAAATTTTATTCTGTTCCCTATAATTTGACTACCTTCATCAGATATTTTTTGATAACAATAGGTTTTATTGCCTTACTTTTTTATGTGCCGATAAAAGAGTGGCATATTGTAGGTCAGTTTGGGATTAAAATGTTTTTAATCATGATATATGTGGGCGTTTTTTGGTACGATAAAACAAAACGTAAGATGTTTTTGGTTTAGTTTTTTGCATTCCTTGAAATAATTTGAAACCCTTTTGTAATTTTATCGTATAAAACTTAGAGATATTGTAAGGGGGAGTAAGCTTTATGATAGACGAAAAACCAACAAAAAAATCTTTTTGGTCAAGTATATCGAACAGCATTGCTTTTATACTTTCGGGAATAGCTATTATCATTACTTTTTTGATAGGTATAGCAGGCGGAGGTAGCAGTGATGAGGATAAAGACGAGGATGACTTTTAGGTAAAGTGGTTTTATCAGGGCTTGAGATTAAGAAGGATTTGGTTAGCGATATTTTGTGTCTTTATTCAGCCAGTGAGTGTGATGCGATAGCAAGGCAGGTAATTGAGTACGTTACTCAAAAGCCTTACTCCCCCGTTTTTGTTTATGAACTTAACGATGAGAAGTGGAGCGAATACCAACAAATAAAATCGCGCCTACAAAAGTATGAGCCTTTGCAATATATCTTACAAAAAGCTTATTTTTTTGACTTAGAGTTTTATGTTAATCAAAGTGTACTCATTCCACGCCCAGAAACGGAAGAAATGGTAGAATGGCTGATAAACAAAATTAAGCCAGATGCCTGTGGTTCATACCGAAAATTATTGGATATAGGAACAGGAAGCGGTTGTATTGCCATAACTCTTAAAAAAAAATTGCCGAGCTTGGAAGTGTATGCGTGGGAAATTAGTCCTGCGGCAATTGAAGTAGCAGAACACAATGCTATTCAGAACCAAGTAAAAGTGCATTTTTTACAGCAAGATTTATTTCAATCTCCCATAGAAACTGCTTTTTCAAATTTTGATTGTGTTATTTCTAATCCACCTTATATTCCTTGGCAAGAAAAAGCCGCTTTGTCAAAAAATGTTGTAGATTATGAGCCTTATTTAGCATTGTTCGTACCTGATAATAATCCGCTGCTTTTTTATGAAGCAATCGCTTTACGGGCAAAGCATGTACCTGTACCTCTGGTTACAGAAGTGCATCAAAGCTATGCTTATGAGGTAAAAAAACTATATCTAAATATGGGATTGAAGAATGTACAGATTCACAAGGATATATCCAATCATGACAGGTGGGTAACAGCTAATTTTTTATCATAATTAAATGGCATGATTATTGATGATAGCGGTCTGCAAAAATTGATAGGATATGGGACTGAAAAAGAGTTTGAGCAAAGCTGTATTAGCTAGTGCATTTTTGATTGTTCAGGTACAGGCTGCGGAAGGACCTTGTAAAGTCCTTCTACCTCGCCCAAATTTGATATCAACTAACTCATATTCTATTCAGGATTTTATTGTTTCTGAAACAACTAAATACGGCATAGATCCTGATTTTGCTTTAAGTCATGCTTATCTAGAGAGTAATTTTAATTACAAAGCAGTTTCTTCTGCGGGATGTATAGGTTTATTTCAATTTTTACCTTATGTTGCTGAATCGTATTGCAAAACCGCAGAAGAAAAACGTACTTGGAGAGATGATCCCAAAGTTCAAGTGGTTTTATACTGCCGTATGATGAGCTATCTGCTCAAAAAATATAACGGAGATTACGATTTAGCCTTGCTAGAATATGGCGGAGGTCCCAAAGCGGTGTATCGGTATGGCAAAAGCAAAAATTTGCCTTATTTGAAACGCATCCACAAGCACATTTGTATTAAAAAAGTCAAAAAAATTGTCGCAAGTAATTTGGTAACGAACTGACTTTTACTTGTTGTACAAACTCATCAGTTTGTCTATATCTAAAAGACCAAAATTTAAAATTATTTCGGGCATAAGGTCCAGTGCTTTTTGGATAGCTGGTATCTCTTCGTTCTCAAAGGGGCTAAGTACGTATTCGGCTTGTTTTCCTTTGGAGAAATTTTTTCCGATGCCTATGCGTACTCTTGGATACTCTTCCGTACCTAATGTAGCTTGTATATGTTTCAGACCGTTATGTCCGCCATCGCTGCCCTTTTTGCGGATGCGTATTTTACCTACGGGCAAAGAAATATCGTCTGTAATAATTAAGAGATTAGATAGAGGGATTTTAGCTTGTTGAACATAGTAATTAACTGCTTTACCACTTAAATTCATGTAAGTAGTGGGCTTAACTAAAATAAATAAGCGGCCTTTGTACGTAATTTCAGTGGTATAAGCATATCTATTTAGAACAAATTGGGCTTCTTTTTGCTGTGCTAGTTTATCTACTGCCATAAAACCTACGTTATGGCGTGTGCATGTGTATTCTTCCCCAATATTTCCAAGACCTACGATAACAAAAGTATTAGACATTTTTGCAAATCTACATTGCTGTGCTTATTTTATCTACATTAAGTCTAAAAAATTAAATTGATTTTTTGGGCGTGCCCCTTGCTGACGCAAGGGTCGGGGCATTCCGCACTGCGCTTCGCTTCGGTGCTTCGCT
>JANWVW010000248.1 GCA_025056095.1 Bacteroidia bacterium | reverse complement strand
CCCCCCCCCCCCCCCACCCACGCCGACCTTGCCCACACAAGCGCAAGCGAAGTGTGGGCAAGGGCACGCCCAAAAAACTAAAACTAAAAAATTACTGCTTTGCTTTTCCGTATTCCATTAAATACGCTTTGATAAAAGGAGTAATATCCCCATCCATGACCGCATCTACGTTGGAAGTTTCATAGCCCGTGCGGTGGTCCTTAACTCGCTTATCATCAAAAACATAACTGCGAATTTGACTGCCCCAACCAATCTCTTTTTTAGTGCTTTCTAATTTTTCTTTTTCTGCTTGCCGTTTTTCTAACTCCATCTGATACAGCCTGCTTTTGAGCATTTTCATAGCCCGCTCACGATTTTGCAACTGCGAACGCTCCTCCTGACAAGCTACTACAATCCCCGTAGGAATATGCGTCAAACGAACAGCAGTTTCTACCTTATTGACATTTTGCCCCCCTTTTCCCCCTGAACGATAGGTATCCATTTGAATATCCGCAGGATTGATTTCAATCTCAATCGTTTCATCAATTTCAGGATAAACGAACACAGACGCAAACGAAGTATGCCTACGCGCGTTAGCATCAAAAGGGGACACTCGCACTAACCTATGTACACCGCTTTCTGCTTTAAGATAACCATAAGCAAAATCCCCCTCTATGCTTAATGTGGCACTTTTTATACCCGCGCCCTCACCGGGCTGCTCATCCAATAAATGGACCTTAAAACCATTCTTTTGCGCCCACATGGTATACATGCGCATAAGCATTTCTGCCCAGTCTTGGCTTTCCGTACCTCCTGCACCTGCGTTAATCGTCAAAATGGCGTTGAGTTTATCCTCTTCCTTGCTCATCATGTTCTTAAATTCAATCTCTTCTAAAAAGGATAATGTGCTTTGATAAGCTTTGTCCAACTCTTGTTCGGAAAGCTCTCCTTCTTTGTAAATTTCGTAGTTCAAGCTTAAATCTTGAACACGAGCATCCAACTCTTGGTACAAATCGACCCAAGTTTTTAAAGACTTTATCTCTTTCAGGATAGACTGGGCTTGTTTAGGATTGTCCCAAAAATTTTCCTGGTAAGTTATCGCTTCTAGTTCTTGAATTTTGCTTTGCTTTGCATCAATGTCAAAGATACCTCCTTAACGCAGCTGTGCGTTCTACTATGTCTTGATATTGTTCGTAAGTCATACTGCAAAATTAAAAAATAAATGGGCTACTCAACATGGGTAGTTTCTACAATAGGTTGTGCTGTTGTGGGCAGTTTTTTGTTTTTAGGTTTGAGTGCAGAAAATAAAATAGAAATCGCAATGATACTGACCACTACAATCAAAGAATAATGGACAGGAATTTCTATCTCTATAATTTCTAAAAGCATTTTTATGCCTATGAACATCAGCACAAAAGCTAAGCCAATACCAAGATATCTAAATTTATCCATTACCGAGCTAAGCAAAAAGTACATAGATCGCAAGCCCATCACTGCAAATAGGTTAGAAGTGAAAGCTACATATCCATTTTCAGTAATCGTAAATACAGCAGGAATGGAATCCAAAGCAAACACTAAATCGGTACTTTCTATGACTATCAATACCAAAAAGAGCGGAGTAATGAACAGAATTCCTTTTCTACGAACAAAGAACTTGTCTTTTTCATAGTCAGCGGTCATACGAAACCGCCTGCGTATAAATTTGACCAATTTGTTATTTTCAATGTCTACATTTTCTTCCTCTTTTTTGCTCAATAGCATTTTGATTCCTGTGTAAATAAGAAATACGCCGAAGCCGTACAAAATCCAATGAAAATGGTGTATAAGCGTTTCTCCAATGAAAATAAACAGCCCGCGCATTACAATAACCGATACTATGCCCCAAAAAAGGACTTTTCTATGATACTCCTCTGGGGTTTTGAAGTATCCGAATATCAATATCATGACAAAAATGTTATCCACAGAGAGCGAAAGCTCAATAATGTATGCCGAGAGATAATCAATAAACTGAATGTAGTTGGTTTCTATCTTTCCTGAAGCCATTCGGACAGGTGGAAAACCAAAGTAATAGACTACTGCCGAATAGGCTAACGAAATTAGTATCCACACAGAGGTCCAAAATAGCGCTTGCTTAAAAGTAGTTTTTTGAGGTTTACGGTTAAGTAAGCCAAGGTCTAAAACCATCATAAAAGTTACAACTGCCGAAAAGATAATAATAGACAGGCGGTGTGGGTCTAGATTATCCAACATAATGAACTACTTTACAAAGATAAAACAAACAGTAAAACAGCAAAAAATTTTACTTTTATCTACAAACCAAAGTTAGACAAATCAAAGCCTGCGATATTGGGAAGCATAGCAGTTGTAGCTTTTTGCATTTCTGTTTTATGAAGTTCATCTGCAGCTTCTAAGGCTTTGTTTACAGCAGCAATAATCAGATCTTCCATCATTTCAGGGTCATCTTTATCTATAATTTCTTTGTCTATTTGAAGTTTGACAATTTTTTTTAGTCCATTAGCCGTAACTTTGACCATTCCCCCTCCTGCTTCGGCTTCTACAGTAAGCTTTTCTAAATTTTCTTGTACTTTCTTTATTTCTGCTTGCATCTCTTGAATTTTAGCAAGCATTTCTTTCATGTTCATATTCATAGCCGATAAGTATATGTTATTTGTTGAATTGTTCTTTGGTTATAGGTAAATTTTTCATAGCTTCTCCTGCCCCTTCCTCTATTTTCATATCCAAGCTAAGCTCAAAATTTGCAATTTGATACCCTTCTCTAGTTTTTATCTTTTTGAAGTCAAACACTTGTTTGCTTTGTTTATACATGGCATTTGTCTTAAATTCGCCTTCACAGTTATTTTTTGAAGTAAATATCCAATCTTTGCCATAAGCAATTTTGACGTAATACCTTCCTGTGGGAATGTTAATCATATCAAATTGCTGTCCTGCGCGTATGTATGCCATGCGTATTGTTTTATCTTTTGTTTTCTCTACAAGTTTGACTACGGCATCTGTATTTTCTCCTACCTTTATGCGTAAATAATTGTGCATAGTAGTGTCATAAATGGGCTTGATTTTTTTACATTCTATCTCACCTGTATCTAGCTGCTGTGCGTAGGTAATGAAGTATGTCAAAGGTAGCAGCCCTAAAAGTATAAGAAAATACTTCATAAATACAGTAGAGTTGTACGCAAAAATAGCATATTAGTTTAGTTTTAGAAAAATATTTTCTATCTGCTAAGGCAAACTTGGTCAATGTTGTTCTCTTTTCTTTTTTGGAAAGGCATAAGAAAGAAGCATTTTCCATTGAGTAATAAGAGGTTCAAATCCTTCACTTAAATTCTTATGCTCTTCGTATGCCTTATAGATTGTTTCTTGAAGTATAATCATTTTTTCGTTGTACTGGGCTAGTTGTGTTCTATCTTGGGGGGTACCTTGTTTTTTTTCTAAAATTTTTTTTCTGAACGCATTGATAGATATATTTTCTTGGGCAATTTGTTTGTCTATATCTGATAACTTTTGGTAAAACGCTTTCATTTTTTCAATATGCCGAATGGTTTTTGTTTCGGCAGAGTCGTATCCTTGCACATCTCGGGAGAAGTTTTTTATTTTACTCCACTGTTCTAAGCTGTGGGCGCTATCTTGAACTTTTTTTACTTCATTTTCCCAGTCTTTGATGTTTTGCAGAGTTTTTTGTTTAAGGTCCGAAGTCAAACCTGCGGTAGATGCCCAAGCAACTTCAAAGTGGGCAAGGTCTATTAAAATTTCGTCATCTTTTGGACTGCATGAATAAAATAACCAAGCTATGGTTATCAACAAAAGAATAGAACTTTTTTTCATCTTTGCAAAAGTATAAAAATTTACACTTTTGTGGGTATAGAGATACGCAGAACTTGAAGACAAAGAATTATTCTTTTTGAAAATTGATGTTCATTCTAAAAAGTAATTTTCATTTTTTGGGCGTGCCCCTTGCTGCGCAAGGGTCGGGGCATTCCGCACTGCGCTTCGCTTCGGTACTTCGCTAACGC
>JANWVW010000247.1 GCA_025056095.1 Bacteroidia bacterium | reverse complement strand
ATGTTAATTACAGCTACAAAAGTATTTTACCACCAAAGAATACAAAAGAGAGCTAGCCCCTCAATTTTTAAATTACAGGTAAATCTTTTGTTAGTTTTGTTTTTGATGAGCTTAATTCCGTAAATCTATCCAAATTAAATTTCTTACTCTTTTTATTTCTGGTGTAGCAAAATCAGCTGAATGATTTGTAATTTTGAGATAAAATTTTGAATATGCGTAAGATTGTTCTAGCCACGCGCAATACCCATAAAATTGAAGAAATTAAACAGCTTTTACCTCAAATAGAACTTTTAACCCTACACGATGTTGGTTTATCTAACGTAGAGATACCTGAAACTTCAGAAACCTTTGTCCAAAATGCTTTACTTAAAGCAAAAACAATTTTTAATTTATGCTGCCTTCCTTGTTTAGCTGATGATTCAGGTCTAGAAGTTTTTGTTTTGAATAACCGACCAGGTATCCATTCTGCTTATTACTCAGGAACAAGAGATAGTCAGAAAAATGTACAAAAGTTATTAGAAGAAATGAAGTATCAAACTAATAGAAGAGCAAGATTTAGAACAGTAATTGCGTATTACGATGAAAATAGTTTTCGTTATTTTGAAGGTATAGTATATGGAACAATTACAGATACCCCAAAAGGCACACAAGGTTTTGGCTACGACCCTATTTTTATCCCCGATGGGCACCAAAAGACGTATGCAGAAATGAGTCTAGAGGAAAAAAATGCCGTTAGCCACAGGGCAAAAGCTATACAAAAACTGGCGGATTTCTTTACACAAATTTTGAACATACCTACCAAATGACTATCCATATCTTATCCTTATCAAAAAGTAACTACATTGGTTGTACAAATGTGCTTTTAATATTTTGTATAGAGATTATTGCATAATTGTTAGACAGTAATTAACTTTGTAAAATCTTATTTAAGTGCTATTATGAAAAGAGGCGTATTCATTCTGCTCGTATTTGTCTTGTTCTTGGGCTTATTTAAGCTTAAAGCACAATCTACTATGGTGTTAAATCCTAAATCCCAAACTAAAAACACAACTATAAACACCAGTGTAGATGCCGTAGTAAGTATGCTCAATACAGATACTCGCACATTAAAGTATCGTATTTCGGCCAGTCCTTTGAGTAGTATTCCTTCTGGTTCAGGGTGGCAAATATGCTATGGATCTTACTGTTATGGGGGTAGTCCTACCCTTGCTCCTTCAACGTCTGCTCCTCCTGCTGAACTAGCAGCAAACGCTACAGAAACTCTTAAATTTACCTATGAACCTGATGTGAATACAGGTACAGTAACTATTAAGTTCTGTGTTTTCAATAATGATAATCCACTGGACTCTTCTTGTACTATGGCAACCTATGTAGTAACTTCAAGCTCCTCAATTAAAGACATGATGAACCCACACAAGCCACAAGTACAAATAGCTTCTCAAAATCCTGCTGCTGACTTTATCAGTTTTAATTATCAAATACATCCTAACAACAGAAATGTAACATTGCTTCTAATTAACCCCTTAGGTCAAGCTGTGGCGCAGCAAAATCTTACTGACCTGCAAGGTTTAGCTTTGATGTATGTAGGCAATTTACCCAATGGAATATACTATGCGTATGCCCATTCTCAAAGCGAACCTGTATGTATAGGTAAAATAGTAGTAGCTCACTAGTGTAGTTATAGTTTGACTTTTCAGAGCAAAATTTAAAATTTGTGGCACTTTTTGTCTGATTGATTATTAAACATACAGAACCGCGTGCTCAGATTTTATAGCCCCTAAAAGAGTACGTAGCAGCGGGGTGTGACAGCCGCGCGGGATCAGGATTGTTTTTTTGTCTATAAAAAACCTAAAATTAAATTTTAATTTTTTTGCGTGTCCTTGTGGACATAAGCGCAGGCGAAATGCCCACAGGGTTGGCGTGCCCCGTGGTTACGTGCGGAATGCTCCGACCCTTGCACAGCAAGAGGCACACTCAAAAAATCAATATTAAACTATGCTAAACTTAAATTTATCTTATTTATTCTCAATACGTTAGTATCTATGTCTTTGCACAATTAAAAATGAACTATTACTTTTGCATTCGTGCCATATAAGTTACAAACTAAATGAAAAAGCTGTGCTTAATAGCGTTCCTGTTTGGTGCTTTAGCTTGGATTTTACAAGGCTGCGGTGGTTCCGAACAAAAGTCAGGTGGAATTAAAGTAAATCGTGTAAAAACAATTATTAAGCATGAACGGAGCGAACCCAAAGGATTAAACCCTATCACTACTGCTGACGCTACCTCTACCTACATTCATCAGCTCCTGTTTGATAAATTGATTGATCTAAACTACCAAACTCTAGAACTGGATAAAAAAGTGCTTTGCCAAGATTATTCTTTTTCTGAAGATAATCTTACACTTACTTTTACTTTAAAACCAAACATTCATTTTGCAGATAATCACCCGATTACAGCGGAAGATGTTGTTTTTACTGTAAAGTGTATAGTCAATCCGTTAATAGATGCTCAACCTAAACGAGCAGATATGAAGTACCTCAAAGATTGTGTGGCAAAAGATAAAAGAACCGTAGTCTTTACCTTCAAAAAGGTAGCTTATGATAACCTGTTCAAGGTAACGAATTACCTTTTTGTACTTCCTAAGCACTTCTATGATAAGGAAAATTTATCTGACAGGTACACCGTAGCGGAAGCTATTGAAGCTTGGGAAAAAAAGATAGATAATACATCTCTTGAAAAGTTCAAACCTTTTGCTGAACATTTTTCTAGACAAGAATTTAATCGAGACCCCAATTTTATCCTGGGTTCAGGAAGATATGTAGTAAAAGAATGGGACCCAGGTAAGCATGTTATGTTAATTAAAAACGTAAATTATTGGAACAAAGGTAGCAAAGAGCCTAATTTTATTCAAGGAATGGACACTTTGTATTTCAAGATAATTACAGATGTCAATGCTGCTTTTATTGCACTTAAATCAGGAGAAATTGACTTTTCAGACCATTTCAAGCCCTCTCAAATGCAAAAAGACATGGAAGATCCCTTCTTTAAGCAAAATTTTGAAAAACGTAGTGAAGTGTACCCTAAATACACCTATATCGGTTGGAACATGAATGTCAAGGGAAATCCTGAAAAAAACTTCTTTGCTGACAAGAAGGTTCGCCAAGCTATGGCACATTTGATTGACCCAAAAATGCTCAAAGAAAAGGTACTCTACGGTATGGCTGAACCTGTAAAGTCTATGATTTTTTTCAAACGACCTGAATATAATAAGGAATTGCCCGACATTCCTTTTGATATAAATAAAGCTAAGCAACTCTTAGTGGAAGCAGGCTGGAAAGATACAGACAATAATGGCTGGATAGACAAAGAAATCAATGGCAAAAAAGTAGATTTTAGGTTTGAACTAGCTTATCCGAATGAAAATGAGGTAAGAAAAAGTATTGCTATGATTTTACAGCCCATATTTAAACAAGTGGGTATTGAACTTACTCCTCGTGGATATGATTGGGGCGCTTTTCTTGACCGATGCAAAAATCATGAGCTAGAAGCCTGGATAGGGGGCTGGGTCTACGATGCAAACGAACAAGATTTATACAGCGTTTTTCACTCTTCTCAAATAGATGGAGGATATAACTATGGATGCTTCCAATCTAAAAAAGCAGATGAGCTACTTAGCGCTATTCCTTTAGAAATAGATACACAAAAACGCTACGCTTTACATAAAGCCCTCCAAGCAGTTCTACATGAAGAACAACCTTACAGAATGCTATTCGCAGAAACTTCTCGTATAGCCTATAACAAGCGCCTATCTAATGATAGATGGTACGCCCAAAGACCTACCTACGACATTGCAGAATTTTACCCTCGTTCTCTTCAACCCAACTAAAACAAACCCGGACATCAAATTTTTGATAAGTAAAGCATAGTAAACTAACGTGAGTTTTGGATTGTAAAAAAGTTTTAGGAGTAATATTTTGGGCGTGCCCTTGTGGGCGTTTCGCTGCGCTCATGCCCACAAGGTCGGCGTGCTACGG
>JANWVW010000246.1 GCA_025056095.1 Bacteroidia bacterium | reverse complement strand
ATGGAGCATGCCCGTAAGGGCAGTGCGAAGCGTTAGCGAAGCACCGAAGCGAAGCGCAGTGCGGAATGCCCCGACCCGAGCGTTAGCGAGGGGCACGCCCAAAAAGTAATTTATCAATCAAAAATAATACATTGCATCCTACGCCAGTGAAGTATTTGATAGAAGGAGTAGGCAAAAAAGCAAGTATTTTTGAAATAGGTAATAAACCGCGTGTTTTGACTAATTCAAGGATTTTGGATTTATTTTTTGCTAAAAATAAAAATTCCCGTTTTTTAAGAACGGGAATTTAATGTATTTTACTAAACATGCACTAATGGTTGGAAGATTCGATTCTTTCTATTCTAAGTTTGAGGTCTTGTATAATTTGCTGTTGTTCTTTTATAGCTTCCACTAGTATAGGTATAATAGCAGTAGAATTTAGGGTTTTGAGTAAATACCTTGTTGCAGGAACTTTACTTTCTGCACTTTGTGCTAATCCGCCAGAACCAGGGATAGAAGCTTCACGTACGAGTTCAGGCAGAACAGCTTCTACTTCTTGGGCTAAAAATCCAATTTGTTTTTCAGTATCACCTTAAGCTTTTTTGTTTTACACAAAAGACAATATAATATAAATTTTTTGGCATACCCCTTGTAGGCGTTTCGCTGCGCTTATGCCCACGACGGTGTGCTGCGGGGGGCTACGTGCGGAATGCTCTGCTCTGAGTGCAGCGAGGGTATGCCTGAAAAAAGAACAGTTCTATTATATCGCAAATCTTTTATCTGCTTCGGAATATAGCTTGAGCAAAATAAAAAAACCTAACGAAAAAGCCACTAAACTTGAACCTCCATAACTGAAAAAAGGTAAAGGAATACCTATCACAGGGGCTAAACCTAAAGTCATAGCTACGTTCACAGCAAAATGAAAAAAAATAATTGAAACATAAGCATAACCGTAAATGCGTGTATACATATTTTTTGCATTCTCAGCCATGTATAAACATCGCAGCATAAAGGCTGTGTATATCAAAAGAAAAATAAAGACACCTCTAAACCCTTGCTCTTCACCAATAGTACAAAAAATGAAATCTGTTGTTTGCTCGGGGATATATCCACCTTTTGATTGAGTACCTCTTAAAAATCCTTTTCCTAACCAACCCCCTGAACCTATCGCTATTTTAGATTGTATTACGTTCCATCCTGAACCTTTGGGGTCAATAGTAGGGTCTAACATAGCGTAAATCCTATCCCTTTGGTGGGGCTGTAATACTTTATTGACAAACATATTTGCAGAAAATATGACTATTAAACAGGCTAACGCTATGATAATCAAAGACTTGATGTAAAATCTGTTAATAAACACTAACATCAACAGAGTAGGCGCTACAATCCAAAAAAATAACCATTCTAACGGAAAAACTAAGGCTAAAATACATAAAACAGCCCCTAATGCAGGAATGATAATAAATAAAGGGGATAATCCTTCTCTAAAAGCAGCAATAACAAAAGTTGTAAATACTAATGCCGAACCTGTATCATTTTGAGCTAGTACCAGCAGCATGGGCAGCATAATAATACCTGCAACAAAAAACTGATCTTCACGGTTTTTGAAAGTAAAATTTGTATGACTCATATACCGTGCTAAGGCTAAGCAAACAGCCAACTTAGCAAACTCTGTGGGCTGAATTCTTATCGTGCTTGTGATTTTTATCCAACTTTTTGCACCATTTATACTAGGAGCAAAAAATAAAGTCAAAACCAACGTAAATATCACAAGGGTATATACAGTATATGCATATTTATTGTAATACCAGGCAGGGTTTACCAAAATAAAAACACCTATGACTAAACAAATAATTATCCAATAAAATTGTTTACCTGCTTCAAATTTTGTGTTTATCATTTCTTTCCAAGTAATAGTGTCTGTGATAGTGCCTATTTTATGTTCAGCCGAATAGATAGAAAACCACCCGCCAATTATCAAAAGCAAGTACAGAATTAGACTTACCAGATCTATCTTTCCAAAAAGCTTTTCTTCCCTACTTCTATTCATCATGAGGTTTATTGTATTTGAAGTACCATTCCAATTTTTAGCTTGGTTTTGGGAGTTAGGTGGTTAATTTGGCAAAGCTTTTCAATAGTGGTACCGTATTTTTTAGCAATGCTCCATAAGTTATCCCCTGAAACTACGGTATGTGTAAGGGCAGTTGTTTTAGGAAAACCTCTTAGCATCGTGGAAGGTTTTTCTTGGATATTAGGCTTGGGGTTAAGGTTACTGTTTTGAACATTAGAAGAATTGCTAGGGGTTGCAGGTTTAGGAGTTACAGATGCAGATGCATTACTATTATAGATGACCAATTTTTGCCCAGGATGTATCAAAGTACCAGATAAATTGTTCCAGGCTTGGATAGCAAATACAGTTGTACCAAATTTTCGGGCAATTGAACCCAAAACGTCACCAGGTTGTACTGTATAAATGATTTGATTCCCATTTGTAGTTATATTTTTAGCTGCGTAGTAAGTTTCTTGGGGTGGCACCTGTTTTTTATTCTCAACCTCTGTAATTAGTTTTTGCAAGCTATCTTTAATGGTATAGAAGTATTCTTCACCTTTTCGGTAGATATAGTATGAGTTGAGTAATCCTTGTGCCATTAGAGCGCCCCGTAAAGCGTATCCTTGTGGAGTTAAATGTATTCTATCCCAACCAAATAAACCTTCCTTTTGCCACTTTGGAACGGCGTATCGCCCTCCGCTGATAGCATAGTTATCCCAAAAACCGCAGTTGTTATCAAAAGCGACCTGCTTAGTTACGTCTCGTGCATCTTTACTCCAATTTCTATTGTAATATCTTCGGTAGTAAAACTCATGAGGAGAAGAAAGTAAAATACTCGCGTTAGGACACCATTGCTGAATATTTTTTACAATTTGGGACAATCTTGAGGCATAGCTTTCTTTATGAACGCCCCTACCGTAGTATTCATTTCCCCCCATGTCTACAATGACAAGGTCTGGGTTCATTTCTTTAATTTGAACTTCCATCAAGTTTTGCCGCAAAATAGCTTCAAATGGAGCACCGTTGATGCCGACAGCATGGTAAAGTATTCCGTTTTCCTTTTCTAATTCAAAGCTTAATCCGTAAAGCTCAAAAAATTTAGACGTTTCAATTTTAAGTGTGTCATTGAGAGTTTGAAATACTCTTTCCATAGATAAAGTAAGTGTTCTTGTTCTTCTTGGTACTCTAAAGCCAATATATGGCAAAGTAGACGCAGTGTCTGCTACGCAATTGACTACAAAAGAAGCCGAATCATTGACTGTAACTTTGACATTAAAAGTATGAGGAGAGCGTTTGTAGTACAGTTTGACATAGTCAAAGTCTGCTTTGGATACTTCGTTTCTAAAACTTATTTTGACCGATGCATTAGGGTCTGAAGTTCGAGCTGTAACGCCTGTTAGACCAATATCAAATTTTTGTTGCTTGCGCACATTAAAATCACTTTCCCATTTTCCTTTTACTTCGGAGTAATGGGTAAAAGCATTATGCGTACCTGCTGCACGATAGGGGAATATCATACCTCGCCCTGCGTATCCGAATTCTTTTTGCAAAATATTTCTCATGTTATACGAATATCCGTCAGGTTGTATGTGAGAGTCCCCAATATGGACAATAATAACTTTTCTATTTTTAGATTGATCGAGGGCTTGGTAAAATTTTTTCATTGCTTCGTGGTTGGGCTGTTGTATAAAGTTTATGCTGTACTCAATGAAGTCATATTTTTTATGAGTAATTCCTGTGTATTCTGTGGTGTATGTAGTATCTATTGAGTTAGAGTGTATCTCTTCGTATTTTGTTGTATCTTGTGTTTCAAGAACTTGGCAGAATGTAGGCTTGCTTAAAATTAGCCCTAAAACGATGATAAAAGCAATTACTTGCATACACTTTTGAACGTGAGTTACAAGGGCAGACAAAAATAACAAATTATAGCATAATAGTTTTAGAAGGTAATCATTTTTTGGGCGTGCCCCTTGCTGACGCAAGGGTCGGGGCATTCCGCACTGCGCTTCGCTTCGGTACTTCGCTGCGC
>JANWVW010000245.1 GCA_025056095.1 Bacteroidia bacterium | reverse complement strand
GTTAGCGAAGCACCGAAGCGAAGCGTAGTGCGGAATGCCCCGACCCTTGCGTCAGCAAGGGGCACGCCCAAAAAAGAAAAAAATTATCAAACTTAACCTAACTTTGCACTATGAAAGCCCTCTACACTATCATTCTGCTATGCATTTCTAATACTTTTATGATGCTAGCCTGGTACGGACATTTGAAATTCAAGCAAATGAACCTGTTCAAAGAAACAAGTATATGGCTCATTATTTTAATAAGCTGGGGATTAGCGTTTTTTGAATATTGTTTTCAAGTGCCTGCAAACCGATTAGGCTACAAGGACAACGGAGGTCCTTTTTCCTTAATTGAACTAAAAGTACTACAAGAAGTAATTCACCTTTCTATATTCGTCCTTTTTACCTTGATAGTGTTCAAAAAAGAGCAGTTTAGTTACAATCACATTATTTCCTTTTTACTTCTCATTGGTGCCGTTTATTTTGCTTATAGATAGATGTTACTTTTGAAGTATTTCAAATTCTACTCGTCGGTTTTTAGCTCTACCTTCGGGAGTATCGTTAGATGCAACAGGTTTTGTGTTACCATAACCTTTGCTGGTAAGCTGACTAGGATTTACGCCATTTCTAACTAAAAAATTAACTACGGCATCTGCACGCTTTTGAGATAGTTCCAACAAATATGCAGGACTTGTATTAGCCGTACCTATGTCAGTATGCCCATTGATGCGAACTTTTAAGTTGGGATTGTTTTTGAGATAATTAGCAAAGCTGAGTAAGTAAGGATACGACTCTACGACAATTTTATCGCTATTAGGTTCAAAATAAATGTTTTCCAATGTTGCTACTGTACCTACTTCTATTTTTTTGAGTATAATGGTTTTGCTTGTACTGCCCTTCATTACTGCTATATCTTGTTGGGCAGGTAAATAACCACTACTTTCCACTAAAATTTGATACATGCCTTCTGGTACAGTTTTACGAACTGAATTTGAAATTGTATCTACTATCTGCCGATTTTGTTCTTTGCTCTTAATGACAATCCTTGAAATAACAGGATTTTGAGTTAGTTCATCCACAATATTGAGGTTCAATTGATAAGTAAGCAAAGCTGTTTCTTTGGGCGTTTCAGATAAATAATTTTTTGGAGGTTGTGTATTTTGGGCTATCAAAGGTTTTGGACAAGGTACGTTTTGGCTATTTTCTGCAATTTGTTCAGGACTGATGGCAAAGTTGTATATTCTTAGAAAAGCAATAGCGCCACTGCTGCATTCATTAGGTACTTGTAAGTCATCTTGAAAGAAGTGCAAAACCTCTTCCTGACTGATTAAACCTAATTCGTTAATATCCCTAAATGCAGCTCGTAGCATTCCATCTACGTATAGGGAATACATTTCATTTGCTTCTCTGACTAATACTACGTGTGCATATTTGTTTTCACGAAAAGGAAAGTTTTTACTAATAGCCACTTTGTAAAACTCTATCTGATTATCAAACACATACGGACCTGTATCAGACTGGCGATTTTTGTAGTCTAATATTCGTTTCCAACTTTTAAGATTATCAAGCTTGAAATAAAGCTCTATAGTATGCTCTGCACCAATAAAACCTTTATTTTCAAACGTAAAACCACCACCTTGTTCAAAGTAATACACACCTTTTGAAGCGCACGGACCTATGTTCTCTATCTCAAATTTGCCCTTGCCAACAGGTTTGAGTACAGGTCCCTTACCGCTTTCAGGGTTAAAATTTCCTTCAAAACGATATTCGTAATAGGTTTGCTGCGTTTTTTCTGTACTTGCAGGTATTTTTTTCTGTCCGTACTCTTCTAAATACTTTTTAGCCCTCTGTGCAATTTGACTTTGTTCTAAACATTCCTGAAATAGATTCAAAGTACCTAAAATGCCCGAGCGACTTTCCGAACCATCATCGTCAAAAAAAATTAAAGAATACTGCAATTGACAAACCTTCAAGTTGTCTTTGAACTCAAAAGCCAATTCACCATTGATGTAAGCAGCAAATACACTATTAGCGCATCGGACTAAAGTCAAGTGAAACCAATTATTAGGTCTTAATATGCGTAGGTCAGACTTGTAGTTAGGATAAAATACCACAGTACTATGCCGCGCATAAATACCTGCATCTGAACTAGGCGAACCAAAATTGAGAATCCGAGCATAAGACTCTACTTCTGAAAGCTGTAATACCATTTCTATTGTGTATACTCCTTTCAAAAAAACATTAGGTACTTGCAAAGTAAAACCTTGATTAGGCTCAAAAACATATACCTTTCGGCTACCTTTTGCTGTGGTAACATAACTGAACTTGCCCTTGACATTTTGCAAAACAAAACCGCTGGGCTTTACCTCTTTTTCAAACTCAAATACAGGTGTCTGCGCATTTGCCCCTACTAAAAAAACTAAAAATAAAGCAAACCAACATAACCTTATCATAGCCCTTAAAAATAACAAATTGTATCCTGTCCTACGTATATCAATTGAACTTACTGACAATCAGTAAAAATGAATTTATCTCAAAGTTTAATTCTCCATATTTTGTAAGTGTTTAGCTATTTGCAGCAATTTACCCTCTTCAAAGGTATCGGTAATAATTTGTAAGCCAAAAGGTAGGTTATTAGCAGGGTTTTTTCCTAAGGGTATAGAAATAGCAGGGTTTCCACCTAAATTAGCTAAAACCGTGTAAATATCTGACAAGTACATACTTACAGGGTCTTTGGTTTTTTCTCCGAATTTAAAGGCTGAAGTAGGTGTAGCTGGTAGCAGAATGGCATCAAAAGTAGTGAAAGTGTTTTTTAGAAAATTGTACAAGATTCTGCGGACTTTTTGGGCTTTGGTATAGTAAGCATCGTAGTAGCCCGCGCTTAATACGAATGTTCCTAACATGATTCTACGTTTTACCTCTTTTCCAAAACCTTCTGTGCGGCTTTTTGTGTACGTTTGTTCTAATCCCATTTCACCTTCACTGACATTTTGACTTCTGTATCCGTAGCGTATTCCATCGTATCGGGCTAAGTTTGATGAAGCTTCTGCAGTAGTTAGCACGTAATATGTAGGGATAAGGTAGTCTAAATAGGGAAAATCTATATAAGTAACTGTATGACCTTGACTTTCAATTGCTTTAACTTTGTTTTCAAAAGCAACTCTGATATAATCGGCTAAACCTTCGCTTTCTAAAACTGATTTGAGTACAGCAAATTTTAGTTTTTGAGGTTCAAGTTGTATTGCATCAAGGTAATTAGGTACAGGCTTTTCTGAACAAGTAGCATCGTAATCGTCTTTACCTGCCATTACAGAGAGTAACAAGGCAGCGTCTTCTATATTTTTTGTAAAGGTTCCTGCTTGGTCAAAGGAAGATGCATAAGCTACAATACCATACCTTGAAATACGCCCGTATGAAGGTTTTAATCCTATTACTCCGCAGAAGGATGCAGGTTGGCGAATAGATCCTCCCGTGTCTGTGCCTAAACTTGCCCAACATAAATCCGCAGATACAGCCACTGCTGACCCGCCTGATGACCCACCAGGTACATAATCTGTATTGAGATAGTTTAGTACGTTTCCAAAAGCAGAGTTCTCATTAGATGAGCCCATTGCAAATTCATCACAGTTTAGTCTGCCTATAATGATAGCATCTTCATCAATCAAGCGTTGAACGCAGGTCGCTGTATAAATACTCTTGAAATTTTGCAAAATTTTAGAAGCTGCGTTCAAATTATGTCCCTTGTATGCAAACACATCTTTTATGCCTATGACCATGCCTGCTAATTTGCCGATAGCTTTACCTTGTTTTATTTTTTCGTCAATTTTAATGGCTGTTTGTGTAGCACTTTCGGTAAAAACTTCTAAAAAAGCGTTCAAATGTTTGTTTTGTTCAATTCTATTGAGGTAGTAGGTAAGAATTTGCTGACAGGTTATTTTTTGTGTTTTCAAATCTTCTTGAAGATGTGCGAAGCTAATATAGTTCATGCCACAAAAATATGCTATTTTGTTTTACAAAAAGGATAGTCTTAATTGACTTTTAGGTGTTATGAAATTTTATTTTTTGGGCGTGCCCTTGCCCACACTTCGCTTGCGCTGGTGTGGGCAAGGTCGGCGTGCTACGGGCTACGC